>NZ_JBHWEB010000022.1:0-110769 GCF_042734395.1 Amycolatopsis sp. NPDC059657
GGAGTGGTATGGCCGGTTAGAACCGGCCGTACCACTCACGACTCCAGAAGCCTGCGCAACTCCGCGACATCCACCCCGACCAGGGAGTCGCGGAAGATCCGGCGCGGGCCCTGGTCGACCGGGACGTCGTTCGGGATGACCAGGACCGTGCAGCCCGCGGTGGCCGCCGACGCGGCGCCGGGCGGCGAGTCCTCGACGGCGACACACAGCTTGGGGTCGACGTCGAGGAGCTGCGCGGCCAGCAGGTACGGCTTCGGGTGGGGCTTGTTGAGGCCGCTGACCTCGTCGCCGCAGACGGTCACGTCGAAGAACTCACGGCCGATCGTGTGCAGCGCGAGTTCGGTCAGCGAACGCTCGGTCGAGGTGACCAGCGCGGACGGGATGCCCGCGTTCCGCACCGCCGCCAGCGCCTCCTGGGCGCCGGGGCGCCACGGGAGCGCGTCGTCGAAGAGCCCGGCCGTACGGTCGCGGATCCACTCCCCCGTCGACGCGATCGCCTCCGGGGTCGCCGGCTTGCCGCACACCTCGAGCAGGTAGCTCGAAGTGTCATTCATGTTGGACCCGACCAGCGTCATCCGCTGCTCTTCCGAGATGGTCCCGCCGAGCCACTCCGCGCACTCGTACAGCGCCACGTCCCAAAGCTTTTCGGAATCGACCAGCGTGCCGTCCATGTCCCACAGCACGGCGGACAATTCGCTCACATTCACTCCTAGGTGTTGAAGTACTTGGCTTCGGGGTGGTGGCAGACGATCGCGTCGGTCGACTGCTCGGGGTGCAGCTGGAACTCCTCGGACAGCTTGACGCCGATCCGCTCCGGCTCCAGCAGCTCGACGATCTTCGCCCGGTCCTCGAGATCGGGGCAGGCGCCGTAGCCGAGCGAGAACCGCGCGCCGCGGTAGCCGAGCTTGAAGAAGTCCTCGACGTCTTCGGGGTCCTCTTCGGACAGTGCGACGCCGCTGGAGAAGCGCAGTTCCTGCCGGATCCGGCAGTGCCAGTACTCCGCGAGCGCCTCCGTGAGCTGCACGCCGAGGCCGTGCACCTCCAGGTAGTCCCGGTAGGCGTTGGCGGCGAACAGCTCGTTGGCGTAGTCGGCGATCGGCTGGCCCATGGTCACCAGGGTGAACGGGACGACGTCGACCTCGCCGGCCTCGAGTGCCAGCTCGCGCGGGCGGTAGAAGTCGGCCAGGCACATGCGACGGTCACGCTTCTGGCGCGGGAAGGTGAACCGGGTGCGCTCCGGCGCGTCCGGCGACGGCTCCGTCAGCACGACGAGGTCGTTTCCGTCGGCCACGCAAGGGAAGTAGCCGTAGACGACGGCCGCGTGCTGCAGCAGGCCGTCGGTGGCGAGGCGGTCCAGCCAGTACCGCAGGCGCGGCCTGCCCTCGGACTCGACGAGGTCCTCATAGGACGGTCCGCTGCCGCCGCGCGCGCCCTTGAGGCCCCACTGGCCCATGAACGTCGCGCGCTCGTCGAGCATCGACGAGTAGTCGGCCAGCGGCACGCCCTTGATCACCCGGTTGCCCCAGAACGGCGGCGACGGCACCGGCACGTCGGTCGCGACGTCCGAGCGGGCCGGCTGGTCCTCGATGGGATCTTCGGCTTCCAGCTTGGCTTTGCGCGCTTCGGCGATGCGCAGTGAACGCTCACGGCGCGCCTTGCGCTCGGCACGCTTGGCCTCCGCCTCGGCGTCGATGATCGGCGACTCGCCGCGCTTGGCGGCCATGATCGCGTCCATCAGCCGCAGGCCCTCGAACGCGTCGCGGGCGTAGCGGACGTCCCCGAGGTACATCTCGGTGAGGTCGTTCTCCACATAGGACCGGGTCAGCGCGGCGCCGCCCAGCAGCACCGGCCAGCGCGCGGAGACGCCTCGGGAGTTCATCTCCTCGAGGTTCTCCTTCATGATCACCGTGGACTTGACCAGCAGGCCGGACATGCCGATCGCGTCGACGTTGTTCTCCTCGGCCGCTTCGAGGATCGTGGTGATCGGCTGCTTGATGCCGAGGTTGACCACCTCGTAGCCGTTGTTGCTCAGGATGATGTCGACCAGGTTCTTGCCGATGTCGTGCACGTCGCCGCGCACGGTCGCCAGCACGATCCGGCCCTTGCCGCTGTCGTCTTCCTTCTCCATGTGCGGTTCGAGGAACGCGACGGCCGCCTTCATCACCTCGGCCGACTGCAGCACGAACGGCAGCTGCATCTGCCCCGACCCGAACAGCTCGCCGACGGTCTTCATGCCGGACAGCAGTGTGTCGTTGATGATCTGCAGCGCCGGGCGCTCCTTCAGCGCCTCTTCGAGATCGGCGTCGAGCCCGTTGCGCTCACCGTCCACGATGCGCCGCTCCAGCCGCTCGAACAACGGCAGCCGCGCCAGTTCCTCGGCGCGCGAGGCCTTGCTCGACGCGGCGCTGACACCCTCGAACAGGGCCATCAGCTCCTGCAGCGGGTCGTAGCCCTCGCGGCGGCGGTCGTAGACCAGGTCGAGCGCGACGGCGCGCTGCTCGTCGGGGATCCGCGCCATCGGCAGGATCTTCGACGAGTGCGCGATCGCGGTGTCCAACCCGGCCTGCACGCATTCGTGCAGGAACACGGAGTTCAGCACCTGGCGCGCGGCCGGGTTGAGCCCGAAGGACACATTGGACAGTCCGAGCGTGGTCCGCACGTCCGGGTACAGCTTCTTCAGCTCGCGGATCGCGTTGATCGTCTCCAGCGCGTCCTTGCGGACCTCCTCCTGCCCGGTGGAGATCGGGAAAGTGAGGCAGTCGACGATGATGTCCTCGACCCGCATGCCCCAGTTCTGGGTCAGGTCCTCGATCAGCCGCTTGGCGATCCGGACCTTCCACTCGGCGGTGCGCGCCTGGCCCTCTTCGTCGATGCACAGCGCGACCACGGCGGCGCCGTGCTCCCGCACCAGCCGCATGATCTTCTGGAACCGCGAATCCGGCCCGGCGCCGTCCTCGTAGTTGACCGAGTTGACCGCGCAGCGGCCGCCGAGCTGCTCCAGGCCGGCCTGCAGAACGGCGGGCTCGGTCGAGTCGAGCATGATCGGCAGCGTCGACGCGGTCGCCAGGCGACCGGCCAGCTCGGCCATGTCGGCGACACCGTCGCGGCCGACGTAGTCGATGCAGAGGTCGAGCATGTGCGCGCCGTCGCGGGTCTGGTCGCGGGCGATCTCGACGCAGTCCTCGAACCGGCCGTCCAGCATCGCTTCGCGGAACTTCTTGGAGCCGTTGGCATTGGTGCGCTCGCCGATCATCAGCACGCTGGCGTCCTGCTGGAACGGCACCGCCTGGTACAGCGAGGACACCCCGGGCTCGGGGCGCGGGCGGCGCACGGCCGGCTGGAGGTCGGCGACGGCCGCGACCAGCTGGCGGATGTGCTCGTCGGTGGTGCCGCAGCAGCCGCCGACCAGCCCGACGCCGAACTCGCGGACGAAACCGGACAGCGCCTCGGCCAGTCCTTCCGGGCCGAGCGGGTAGACCGCGCCGTTCGGGCCGAGCTCGGGCAGACCGGCGTTCGGCATCACCGAGAGCGGGATGCGGGCGTGCCGGGAGAGCTGGCGCAGGTGCTCGCTCATCTCGGCGGGGCCGGTGGCGCAGTTGAGGCCGATCAGGTCGATGCCGAGCGGCTCCAGCGCGGCGAGCGCGGCGTTGACCTCGGTGCCGAGCAGCATCGTGCCGGTGGTCTCGACGGTGATCGAGGCGATGATCGGGACCTGGCGGCCTTCGGCGGCCATCGCGCGGTGCGCGGCGATGATCGAGGCCTTGGTCTGCAGGATGTCCTGGGTGGTCTCGACGAGCACCGCGTCGACGCCGCCTGCCAGCAGGCCGCGGACTTCCTCCTGATAAGCGTCACGCAGCGTGACGAAAGGGGCGTGCCCGAGCGTCGGCAGCTTGGTGCCGGGGCCGACCGAGCCGAGCACGAACCGAGAACGCTCCGGCGTGGAGAACTCGTCGGCGACCTCGCGGGCGAGCCTGGCGCCCTCGATCGACAGCTCGAAGATCCGCTCCGGGATGTCGTACTCGGCGAGGTTCGCGAAGTTCGCGCCGAACGTGTTGGTCTCGACCGCGTCCGCGCCCGCCTCCAGATACCCGCGGTGCACGCTCTTCACGACGTCGGGCCGGGTGACGTTGAGGATCTCGTTACAGCCCTCCAGCCCTGCGAAATCGTCGAGCGAGAGGTCGTGGGCCTGCAGTGCGGTCCCCATCGCACCGTCGGCCACCACGACACGGGTTCGCAGTGCGTCGAGAAGCGGTGACGAAACACGATTGGACATACCCACCAGCTTACGGTGGCCTGGTCGTAGGCTGGTCAAGTGAGTGAGCCCGTCGACGAGACCCAGCAGCGCGAGAACGAGGACGCTGAGCGCCCAGACTTCACCGGCCCGATCATGATCATCGCCTTCGAAGGATGGAACGACGCAGGTGACGCGGCCAGCAGAGCCGTCGAGCACCTGCAGCTCAACTGGGATGCGACGCCGCTGGCCGAGCTGGAGCCAGACGACTACTACGACTTCCAGGTGAGCCGCCCCACAGTCCGCATGGTGGACGGGGTCACCCGGAGAGTGGACTGGCCGACGACCCGGCTGTCGACCTGCCACCCGGAGGCGCTCGACCGTGACGTCGTGCTGGTGCAGGGACCCGAGCCCAACATGCGCTGGCGCGCGTTCTGCGCCGAGCTGCTGGAGCACATCGAGCAGCTGAAGGTGTCCACCGTGGTCACGCTCGGCGCGCTGCTCGCCGACACCGCGCACACCCGGCCCGTCCCGGTGACCGGTACGGCCTACGACGCCGAGGCCGCGACCCGGTTCGGCCTCGAGCGCAACCGCTACCAGGGCCCGACCGGCATCGTCGGCGTGCTGCAGGACTTCTGCGTGCAGGCCGGCATCCCCGCGGTGTCGATCTGGGCCGCGGTGCCGCACTACGTCTCGCACCCGCCGTCACCCAAGGCCACGCTCGCGCTGCTGCACAAGCTCGAGGACGTCCTCGACGTCGAGATCCCGCTCGGCGCGCTGCCCGAGCAGGCCGAGGAGTGGCAGCGGACGGTCAGCGAGATGGCCGAGGAGGACGACGAGATCTCGGAGTATGTCCGCTCGCTCGAAGAGCGCGAGGACGAGAACAACGAGGTCAACCCGGAGGATGTCAGCGGCGACAAGATCGCCGCCGACATCGAGCGCTACCTGCGCCGCCGCCGTCCCGGCCAGGAGGGCTTCGGTCCTAAGTAGGCCAGTCGAACGCACGGGCGGGGTTGCCGACGAAGAAGTCCTTCACGGCGGCCTCGCCCAGTTCTTTCTCCAGGCCGGGCTTGATGACCTTGAGCAGGTGCGGCATCCCCGGCTTGCCCCGCGCGGCCGCCGTGGTGGTGTCGCCGCCGAGCAGCACCTGGGTCGCGTGACCGGCTTCGGCGAGCGCGATGAGCGCGTCGAACAGCCGCCAATCGGTCGCGTGGTTGGCCCGGCTCGGGCCGTCGAAGGCCAGGAACGCGCCCGCTTCGGCGGCCCGGCGGTGCACCCGGAGGTCCGGCGACCGGTTGAGGTGCCCGAGAATCACACGATCGGGTGGAACCTCCAGTCGTCCACAGAGGAGTTCCAGCACGTCGAGCGCGCCGGTGCCGAGTTCCAAGTGGACACCGATGGGTGCCCCGGTCGCCTTCTGCGCCTCGGCGGCGGCGGTCATGGTCGCCACGGCGTGCTCGTCGAGCCCGTGGAAGCCGCCGGCGACCTTGATCATGCCCGCCTTGACGCCGGCGCCCTCGATACCCTGCGTGAGCTCGCCGGTGAAAATCCGGCCCAACTCGTTTTTCACCCGCGCGAGGACCTCAGGTGGCGTGAACTCGGCCGCGTGCAGGCCGGTCGCGGCGATCACGTGCACCCCGGCGGCCTTCGCCACCCACGGCAGGTCGCCGGCCCGGCGGCCGAGCCCGTACGGCGTCCACTGAGCCACGGCTCCCCCGCCGAGCGCCCCGAACGCCTTGAGCTCCGCGGTCGCGGCGTCGGGGTCGTCGAGCTCCTGCCCCGGCAGCTTGGGCGTCGCCATGAAGAGATGGTCGTGTGCGTTGCAGATGCCGAGTTCATCGGCCGGAATGTCCCCCAGGACGGTCCTGATCACGAGCCCAGCGTACTGGGAGTCGTGAGTGTTCCCGACGGTTCCATTTGGGCGGAAAGTCAAAGGTGGCATGCTTCGGACCCGCCGATGAAGGCCCCCTTCACCAAGTTCGGGTTGGTGAAGGGAGCCTTCACCCAGCTATGCGTGGTGAACTAGGCCCTCATCCGGCGGTGCCTGGGTGGTGCGCCACCTTGGCCCTTCCGCTCGCATAATCGTCGCGAAGCGAGGGTCCCCCCGAGTGGGTACTACGCACCCAAGGGCCCCCTCGCTTCATGGCCACCTGAGGCTGAGCGCGCCTCGCCGCATCTGGCTTTCCGCGCAATAGCCGGCCATACACTCACGACTCAGTTGAAGACGCGGATGACGTGGTTCATCCAGTTGGCCTGGCCGTACAACGAGCGGATGTGCACGCTCTTGCCGTCGCGGGGCGGTGCCGACTCGAGGAGCTGGTTGCCGCCGAGGTAGAGGGCGACGTGGGTGGTCGACTCGGAATCGTCGCCGTCGCCCCAGAAGATGAGGTCGCCCGCCTTCATCTGGCTGACCGGCACGCGGGTGCCCGCGTTGTACTGCTCGCCCGTCCAGTAGCCGAGGTCGACGCCCGCGCCCTTCCAGAACGCGTACAGCGTCAGGCCGGAGCAGTCGAAGCCGAAGCGCTGGTAGTCATCGCCCTGTGCGGGGTCGTTGTCCGGGTAGTGGTGGATGCCGTAGGACGGGCCACCCTTGCCGCCGCCACCCCACGCGTAGTCGTAACCCTTGCCCACCATGGACTTCGCGGCCGCGATGACGCGGGCGATCTTCTCGGCGGAGGTGCCGGTCGCCGGGCCTGCCGGGCCGGTGTTGCGGCCGTGCTCGCCGGTGTTGGCCGGTGACTCGCCGTCGGTGTCGCAGCGGGGAATGCCTGGCACGTAAGCGTTCGCGACGTACTGGTCGGGCACCCAGAGCGCGTCGGTGGTGTAGTCCCAGATCGTGCCACCCGCGGTGGCCTGGCACTGGACCGGCACCGAGGCTCCTGCGAGGTACTTGTCGACGACCGCGCCGGGCGCGGTGGACGGGTCGCCCTTGTGGACGCGGCCGTTGAGGTCGACCTTGGCGGGGAACGACTTCGGCAGCACGCAGCGCGGTTGCGCGACGCCATTGGTTTCCACGTAAGCGCCGGGGATCCAGTAACCGTCGGAGGTGAGGTCCCAGACCGTGCTGCCGCCATAGGAGGGCCCGGTGTCCTGGCACACCAGTGAAACCTGGGTACCCGCCGGGTACTTGTCGGACACGCGCTGCGTGCCGACCGGGACGTTCGGGTCCTTGACCGTGCGACCGTCCAAAGTGGTCTTGACCGAGTAGGACTGGGCGGCGGCCGCGCCTGGCACCAGCCCGCCTAGGCCGATGCCCGCGACGAGCAGCGCGAGCGCGATCTTCCTTGCTGACATATTCCTTCTCCTGTAATGGAAAAAGGGGCCGGTGACCACTCGGTCACCGGCCCCTCTAGTGGTGCGTGATCACCAGCTGGACGGAACGTACGCCCAGCCGAGGTAGTCGCTGCGGGACTCGTAGCTGCTGGTCTGGTAGACCGACGGCCCGGTGCTGATGGCCGTGCCGCCGCCGAGCGCGAGCATGATGTGCCCGTTCACGGTGGTGCTGGTGAAGAACACCGCGGTGCCCGCCGGTGCGTGCGTGCCGCGGTGGATGCGGCCGTTGTTCTTCTGCCACTGGTAGTGCGTGGTCGCCGAGGCGAACCGGCCGCTGGTGCCGAACGCGCGCTCGACGAACAGCTCGCACTGGTTGTTCCAGTCGGTGTGGCCGAGACGGGCCTTGGCGAACGCGATCGCCTCGTTGGCGCGCGGGTCGGCCCCGTCGCTGGAGGACGGCGGCTTCAGGCCATCGGTGTCGCAGTGCGGGAGGCCGGAGACGAAGCCCTCGGTGCCCGTCTTGACGAACTCGTCCGGAACCCAGAGGTTGTCGGAGGTCTTGTCCCAGATCTCGTCGCCGGCGGTGGCCTGGCAGACGACCGGGACGGACGCGCCTTCCTTGTACTTGTCCGCGACACTGCCCGGCGCGGTCGCCGCGTCACCCTTGTTCGCGCGGCCGTTCAGGTCGGCCTTGGCGGGGAACGACTTCGGGAACGAGCACTTCGGGGCGACCATCGAGGTCGAGCCGGTCTTGACGTAGGTGTCGGCGACCCAGACACCGTCGGTGGTGAGGTCCCAGATGGTGCTGCCGCCGACCTCGGGGCCGGTGTCCTGGCAGGCCAGCGTCACCATGGTGCCCGAGGTGTAGAAGTTCGAGATGCGCTGCTTGCCGACCGCGACGTTCGGGTCCTTGACCGTGCGACCGTCCACAGTGGTCGAAACGGGGTAGCTCGACGCCGCCTGCGCCGTCTGCGCCCCCACACCGAGACCGGTCACGAGCATGGCGAAACCGGTCGCTGCGACAGCGGCTCTGATGCTTGTCTTCACTTCTGCTCCTTGAATTTCCGAGGTGCCAAGAGCTTCACAGCCGCTCGTACAAGAGGCGTACAACCCGGGAACCGCGCATCTTGTACACCTCTTGTACGTCGCCGACCGAGGCTGAAAGCACCGGAAAAGGACTACAGAGGAGTAAAAGGTGAAATTCACGCGGACAGCGTTCGGCCTCGCGGCCGGGCTCGTCGCGGCGGCGGCGATGACCGCGGCCGTGGCGCCCGCCGCACAGGCCGCGGTCGGCAACACGGTGGTGTTCAAGCAGAACAGCGAGGGCTACGACTGTTTCCGCATCCCGTCGGTGGTCAAGGCGAAGAACGGCGACCTGCTCGCGTTCGCCGAAGGACGCAACGGCGGGGCCAGCTTCTGCAACGACCACGGCGACATCGACCTGGTGATGAAGAGATCGTCCGACAACGGCAAGACCTGGAGCGGCCCGCAGATCGTCATCGAGGGATTCGGTGACACCAAGGGAAACCCGACCGCGGTGGTCGTCCCGTCCACCGGGCGGGTCGTGCTGCTCTCGACCATGGAATGCGTCAAGAGCCCTTCGTGCGGGCGGGTGCCGCGCGTGCAGCACAGTGACGACAACGGCAAGACCTGGACCGTGCCCAAGGTGCTGACCCAGCAGCTCGGGTTCGCCGAGGCGCCTGGCTGGCTCGCGACCGGGCCGTCGCACGGCATCGTGCTCACCAAGGGCGCGCACGCCGGGCGGATCGTGGCCGGAATGAGCTATTCGACCGGTTCGAAGGGCACCGGATCGCTGGTCTACAGCGACGACCAGGGCGCGAACTGGAAGCGCGGCGCCACCGACATCAGCGCCAGCACCGGGCTGAACCCGCAGGAGATCAGCGTCATCGAGCTCGCGGACGGCCGGGTCTACGCCGCCGCGCGCAACGACGCCAACAACGACAACAAGTGCCTGGCCGACGGCACACAGAACCGGGCATACGCCATCAGTTCGGACAGCGGCGCGACGTTCTCGACGAAGTTCACCTTCGAGAAGGACCTCATCACGCCGAAGGTGCAGAGCTCGGTCATGCGGATGAGCGGGCCGTACAACCGGCTCGTGTTCGCCGGACCGTCCGTGTGCGACCGTCGCAAGGAACTCGTCGTGCGCTCCTCGTTCGACGAGGGCGGCAGCTGGCAGAGCAAGTCGGAAGGCACGCTGGTGTGGGGCGAGGACGCCGCGTACTCCGACATGGTGCAGCTCGGCGCCGGCTCGGTCGGGGTGCTCTACGAAGCGGGCCCGTCCACGCCGACGCCCAACGCGAACGAGACCATCCGGTTCTCCACGGTCACCGACGAACTGCTGGGCGCGCCCGCCTGCGGGCACGGCTACGGCGTCATCGACTCCGCGCCGCTGGGCACGGAGGGCACCGTGTACCTGTCCTACAACGCGGCGAACGGCAACAACTGCGTGAGCACCATGAAGAAGGCCAACGCGGGCACGCCGACGGCGACCTCGGCCTACCTGGAGGTCGCGGGCTCCGCGCGGAACACCGACTCCGGTTCGTTCTCGTACTTCGCCGGGCCGGTCAAGGCGCCCGCCGGCAACAAGTGCGTGAAGTGGGGCGGCTCGGCGGGTGGCGTGAAGTACGACAGCCCGTCCGAGCACTGCGGCTAGACGTTTGCTCCCTTCCGGCTTCGGGTAATTCTCGATCAAAGCCCGTGACGGAAGGGAGCAGCCGTGCCGCAGCAGGCCTGGAGTGACAAACGTGAACGCCAGTACCAGCACATCAAGGACTCCACGAAGAAGCGCGGCGCGAGCGAAGACCGCGCAGAGGAGATCGCCGCGCGCACGGTGAACAAGAACCGCGCGCGGTCGGGCGAGTCCAAGACGGCCAGCAAGTCGTCAGTGCGGGACAAGTCGCCGCAGAAGCGCGGTGGGCAGCGCTCGCACCAGGGCGCAGGCGGCCCGACGAAGGACCAGCTCTACAACGAGGCGAAGAAGCGCAACATCAAGGGCCGCTCCAGCATGACCAAGAAGGAACTCCAGAGCGCGCTCGGGCGGTGAAAATGACGAAGCGGGCTTTATCCCGACGATAAAGCCCGCTCCGTCGGGCTCGCGTGGACACAAGACACGGGCACACCCCCGACGGGCGCCCGGTTTCGCGCACGCGGGGCTAGGCGGCCACGGCGCGGAGCCAGCCGGGGATCGGCTGGTTGCGCTCACCGCAGATGTCGAGCAGTTCGAGGGTCCAGCACAGGACGTGGACGAAGACCAGCCGCATCTCGGCAGGGCCGGGGACGGAGGCGACGACGTCGAGCTGCAGATCGGCGTCGGCGGGCCGGTCATGGGCATAGGCCAGCATCACCCTGGTGGCGGCGCGCTGGGCCGGTTCGAACTCGTCGATCGAGATCCGGCCGCCGTCGACGTCCTCACCGTCGATCACGAACAGCGGCATCCCGTCGGACGGCAGCTCGACCAGCGAACGCAGCATCTCGACGTTCGCGACCGCCAGCTGGCGGATCCCCTCGCGGGCGAGCTGCTCCGACCCGGTGGTCAGGCAGTCACAGAGCAGCACGGCTTCCTGATCCGCGCCGCGCCGGGCCGCGGCCACCGCGCCGACGAGCATCGCGCGGAGCTGTTCGTCGTTCATGTCTTTCACCCGGCTTTCGTCGGCAGTCAAGCCGGTGGTGCCCAGAGACGCGCGATCACAAACGTCCTCCGGCGAAAAAGTTGTCAAGAAGCCCGCAGAGCCGCCTCGAGATCGGCCCGGTTCATCTTCGATCGGCCTTTTATACCCTTCTCGCGGGCGAGTTTGTCCAGGTCAGCCTTGGTCACGTCCGACAGGTCCCCGCTCGCGCCCTTTCTGCCCCGCACACTGCGCGAAAGGGCGTCGAACAGGTCGACGACACCGGTGGCCTCCCTCGGTTCCGCCTCGGGCTTGACCTTCCGGCCCGCCTTCTTGTCCTTGATCAGCTTGCGCACCCGCGCGGTGTAGCCGTCGCGGTAGTCCCCTGGCCGCCAGTCGTCGGTCATCGAGTCGATGAGGCTCACGGCCATGTCGAGCTCCTTGGGCTTGGGCTTGGGCTTGGCGGCCTTCCTGGGCAGCACCTTGGCGGGATCGCGCAGGTCGGCGGCGAAATGCAGGGTGCTGAGCAGCAGCAGCGCGTCCTGGGCCCTGACCAGAGCGAGGTACTCCTTGCCGCGCATGACGAACTTCGCGACGCCCGCCTTGCCACTCTTCGCCATGGCCTGGGCCAGCAACGCGTACGCCTTGCCGAACTCGTCCTTGGACGGCGCGAGCCAGTACGTCTTGTCGAAGTACATCGGGTCGATCTCGGCCAGCTCGACGAAGGTTTCGATGTCGAGCGTCTTGGACCGGCCCGGCGCGATGTCGTCCAGCTCGCCGGGCTCGATCAGCACATAGTCGCCGTCGTCGAGCTCATAGCCTTTGACGATGTCGTCGTAGCCGACCTCTTCGCCGGTCTTCTCGTTGACTCGCTGGTAGCGGATGCGGGCGCTGGTGCCACGCTCGAACTGCCGGAAGTGCACGGTGTGGTCCTCGACCGCGCTGAAGAGCTGGACCGGCACGGTCACCAGGCCGAAGTTCAGCGCCCCGCTCCAGATCGGCCTGGCCATCGCTACCTCCTCGGGCGCTCCCGCACCACGTCCGCAGGCTTCTTGTCGGCACGCAACCCCAGATAGCGCGGGTGCCGCAGCTTGCCCTCCGGGGTCCACTCGGCGAACTCGATCTGCGCGACCAGCTCCGGGCGTACCCAGTGCGCGCCCTTCTCGCGCACCGGATCGGCGAAGGGCGGCTTGGCCTGCTCGAGTCCTTCGAGCTCGGCGTGCAGCGAGAGCAGGGTCCGGTCGTCGAAACCGGTGCCGACCTTTCCCGCGTACCGCAGCGCGCCGTCTTGGTAGTAGCCCAAAAGCAGTGCGCCGAAACCCCGGCGGGCGCCCTGCGGGTCGGTGAAGCCACCGAGCACGAACTCCTGGCCGGACGAGCATTTGAACTTCAGCCAGTCGGGTGACCGTCCAGGGCGGTACGGCGAGTCCGCGCGCTTCGCGATGACGCCTTCCCAGCCCTTGCCGCAGGCTTCGGCGAAGAACTGCTCGCCGTCGGCGTTGCGGTGATTCGCGTACCGCAGCGGATCCTCGAAGTCGAAGGCGTCCTTGAGCAGCGCCTTGCGCTGGCGCAGCGGCAACGTGGTGGTGTCGTACTTGTCGAAGTACAGCAGGTCGAAGAGGTAGTAGTAGACCTTGATCCCGGTGGCGGCCGCGCGCTCGGGATCGGTGAGGTGGATCCGCGGCTGCAGCTTCGCGAAGCTGGTCTGCCTGCCGTCGAACGCGACGATCTCGCCGTCGGCGACGAACCGCGGCCCGCCCTGCGCGGCGAGCGCCTCGACGATCTCGGGATACGCGCCGTCCATGACCTTCTTGGTGCGCGACCAGAGCACGGGGGTGCCGCCGTCACGCGAGCAGATCGCGCGGACGCCGTCCAGCTTGCGTTCGAACAGCCATCCGGCCGAGGAGAACCGCCGGTCGGTGAGCGTCGCGAGCACCGGTTCACGCCAGCCGGGACCGGTCATGATGCCTCCTCGGGGGTCGGTCGAGGTCAGTACACCACGTCCTTTGTGCACACTCCCGAGATAAACCTCGCCAGTACGTGTCAGCGGTTCCACGACTGGGTATAGCCCCCGCATGGAGGCAAGGCATGAGAAGACCCCGGACAGCATCGACGAGCTACTCGACGAGGTGGTCGAGCTGCGAGTCCCGGCCCACGCTGGTCAGCTGTCGCTGGTCCGCATGCTCGCGCAGGGCATGGCGGCGCGCGCGGATTTCCACCTCGACGCCATCTCGGACGCCAAGATGGCGGTCGACGAGGCTTGCGCGGAGCTGATCGAGCAGGCCGACCTCGGCGCCACACTCAGGTGCCGGTTCCGGCCCGTGGCCGGTGGCCTGCACGTCACGGTCTCGACCACCACCCTGCAGACCGAGGCGCCCAGCACCAGCTCCTTCGGCTGGCATGTGCTCACCACACTGACCGAGTCGGCTTGGAACTCCATCGAGCCGGGTGAAGGTGCCAGTTCCGTGGTGATCATCGAGTTCGTTCTCAGCGCGGGGACAGGTGCGGTGTGAACGCTGAACGGGAAATGACCCGCCAGCGTCGCGACGAGTACGCCCACTGCGTCCCGCTGCTGGAAGAACTCGGCGCACTCGACCCCGACGATCCGCGCCGCGACGCGATCCGGAACCGGCTCGTCACCGAGTTCCTCCCGGTCGCCGAACACATCGCGTACCGATTCACCGGCCGTGGCGAGCCGCGCGAGGACCTGTTGCAGGTCGCGCGGATCGGCCTGATCAACGCGGTCGACCGCTTCCAGCCCGACCGCGGCAGCGACTTCCTGTCCTTCGCGGTGCCCACCATCATGGGCGAGGTCCGCAGGCACTTCCGCGACACCGGCTGGGCCGTGCGCGTCCCGCGCAGGCTCAAGGAGTTGCACCTCTCGCTGAGCCAGGGCTCGAGCGCGCTTTCCCAACGCCTCGGCCGCGCGCCGACCCCGAGCGAGCTGGCCGAGCACCTCGGCCTCGACATCGACGAAGTGCGCGAAGGACTGCTGGCGGGCAACGCCTACCAGACGCTTTCGGTGGACAAGCCGATCTTCAGCGACTCCGAGACGATGTCGCTCGCCGACACCCTCGGCGAGGACGACCTCGACCTGGTCAACGTCGAGAACCACGAGGCACTGCAGCCGCTGCTGCGGGAGCTGCCCGCGCGTGAGCGCTCGATCCTCGTGATGCGGTTCTTCGGCAACATGACCCAGACGCAGATCGCCGAGAAGATCGGGATCTCGCAGATGCACGTCTCGCGCCTGCTTTCGCAGACCCTGGACCAGCTGCGCGGCAAGCTCACCGGCGACGCCTGACCCCAGGCTCGTTCAGGGGACGTGAGCGAGTCGGTCGGGCCGTCGTCGACGGCCCGACCGCGAGCATCTAACGTCCACAAAGGACTCAACGGGCTGAATTTCGCCCCGCGATGTCGCATTTGCCTGCTTTGCGGGGTGGGGTGGACGGAATGAACGGGGCGTATGCGTCGCTCAGCGTTGCGAACGCCCCGTTCGCAACGTTCAACCGCCCTGCGGCACCCGCCGAGCAGCGGGTTTGACCAACCTGCCCGCCCCAGCCGCCGGAACACTCACGAGTCGTTAGCCCTTGGTCACGGCGGGCAGTTTCTTCCACTGCGTTCGGAACTCGCGTTGCTTCGCGTGCGCGAGTTCGGTGTTGTGGCCGTGGAGTAGGCCGTACGTGAACGAGTTGTCGCCGTCTCGGAAGGCGCCGATGGCCAGGCGGTACAGGGTTTCGCGAGTCACGACCGTGTCCTGGTGCTCGCCCAAGGTGCTTTGCACCGCCTTGACCTTCTTACGCCACTTGCCGAGCTTCTTGCCCAGCACCGGCCGCACCGCGTCCGCGGCGTAACGCGCACGCTTCGCCTTCTTGCGTGTCTCGTGCAAGGCGGTGTCGAGATCGGAGGATGCGTCATGTGTCGCCGCTTCAGCACGCTCGAGCTTGGCGCTCGCCTCGCGCACAGCCTTGCGCAACTCCTTGCGCGCGGGGCGACGGGCTCGCTTGGTCAACGGCGGCGATTCGAGCACATCGTCCAAAGTGGACAGCAACGTGAGGTATCGCTTGCTGTTCAACGCTTCCACCGCACGTGTCCGTCCCTCCTCGCTCTCGCGCGAGAAGTGCCGGACGAGCAGCTGCCGCACGCGCCCGAGTACGAACTCCGGTGGCAGCTCGTCGAGCTGCTTGTTCAGCGTCGCGGCCATGACCTCGGTGTCGCGGGCCGGGCCCAGCTCACCCGCGAGCCACTTGAGCTCGGCGGAGAGGGACTCGGGCACGTCGATGATCTTCTTGAACGTGCGGAACGCGCCGCGGAGCCTGCGGGAGGCGACGCGCATCTGGTGGACGGCGTCGTCGGTGTCCCTGCGGACGCCGATGTCGTTGCGGCGCAGGTGGTCGAACTGCTCGCGCAGGTACCCGAGCACGACCGCGCCCGCGTCCGGTTTCTTGCCGATCTTGACCGGCCGCCGCTTCGGGACCAGCTCGCCCACGAGCCTGCGCACCTTGGACGGGTACTTCGACGCGGACGCGCCCGAGGGCACCAGCGCCCTGTCGAGGTCGTCGAGCAGGCGGGGTTCGGCGCCCTCTTCGAGTTCGACCTCGAGTTCGCGCCAGCTGTCGATGTGCGCCACCGCTCCCCCGGCCTCGCCGGTGACGTGGTCGTCGGTGAGCGTGGCGAGCACGTGACCGTCCGCGTCGGCCAGCCGGTAGGAGAACCGGTCGGTCTTGAGATGCGCGATCGGCACCAGGCGCGAGCCTGCCGTGTACGCGGTCACCAAGCGTGCGAGACGGCCAGGGACCTTCGACGGGTTGTTGCGGCGCAAGGGCACCTGGAGTTCTTCACGGGCGTCGGCCGAGACCGGAAGCTTCAGGTGCCAGCCCGCGTCATCGCCGCCGGTGCGGCGGCGCAGGGTGATCCCGGCGCGGGCGAGCCGGTAGTCCTCGGTGTCGAAGTAGGTCGCGTCCAGCAGTTGCTCGACCGGACCCTCTTGCCGCACCACGGCTCCGGCACCGGCGAGTATCGGTACCTGGCCGCCGGCACCCAGGTCGTATTTGCGTTCCCGTTCCATCTGGCTGACGGGTGCTGCCATGGGACTCCTTCCGTTCTCAGAGGCGGAACCAGGCCCTGATCACCGTGCTGCCCGGCACCGAGTAGACGCGGACCAGGTCCGCGAGCTGGTTGACGAGCAGCAGGCCCCGCCCGCCGAGCTGGCCCGGCTGGGCGGGCGACTTGCCTGCCAGCGGGTCGGTCAGATGGCCGTGATCCGCGGACTCGCACACCAGATGACCGTCCTCGTGCCAGATGCGGATCGACGCGCGGTCACGGGCGTGCACGATGCTGTTCGCCGCGAGCTCGCTCGCCACCAGCACGACGTCACCGACCCGGTCTTCGCCGAGTCCGGCCAGCCGCGCGTGCTCGGCGGCGAACACGCGCAGTGCCTTGAGCCCGTTCAGATCGACCGCCAGCGAAAAGGCCTCACCCGGTTCGGGGAACGGCGTGTTGTAGCCGGTGATGATCTCGTCAGGTGCGTAGTGGCCGCTCTCGTGCTCCCCCGACACGTCGATGACGACGGGATGCGTGCGCAGCGCGTCTTCGAGTACCCGCGCCTTGAGCCGGTCCGCGTCGTACGGGCACAGGATCGTCACAGCACGCCCGGTGAAAGCGTGGTTGATCAAGGCCTCGTGCGCGGCGCAGGCCGGGTATTCGCTCTCGGACCGGTCCGGCCAGATGGGCTCGCCGATGATCCGGACGCGCGAGTTCTGGTGCTTGTCCGCGAACGCGCGCAGCACACCGGGGATGATCCGTCCGGGGTTGCGGCCTTCCTTGGTCATGTCAAGCAGCAGCACGTCGTCCGCCGCGTCACCGAGACCGCCGCGGATGAGGTCCAGATTGGGTCCCGGCACCGAGACGGCGACCGGCTCGCCGAGTGCCAGGCCGTCGAGTATGAACGGGACCGTCCCCGTCAGGTACTCCCGCGGCCCGCGGTAGAACAACGCGGGATGGACGAACGGGTTCGCGGCCGCCTCCACAGTCGCCGTGCTCGTCACTGATACCACCCTCTCTCTGCCCCACGTGTACCCCTGCCCGTACGAGATCAACCATGTGGCTTCCCACACGGTGATGTGGTTCGCTGACGGCGATGGAGTTCGAGTCGGTGGTCGACCAACTGTACGCGGGTGAACCGTCGGAGTTCATCGCCGCGCGGAACGCTCATGCCCGCGAGGCGAAGACCGGCGGTGACGCCGGTCTGGCCGAGCGGATCCGCGCGCTGCGCAAGCCGACCGCGGCTGCCGCCGTCGTCAACTGGCTGGCCAGGACCCATCCCGAAGCACTCGGCGAACTCGCCGCGCTCGGCGAGAAGCTCCGCAAAGCACACGCCGAACTCGACGGCGGAGAACTGCGCGTGCTCACCAGGCAGCGACATGAACTGGTCGGCCGCACGCTCAAGCTCAAGCCGTCGCTGAGCGAGCCGGTCGCCCGTGAGGTCGAGGCGACGCTCGAAGCCGTCGTCGCCAACCCCGATGCCGCCGAAGCGGCCGCCGAGGGTCATCTCACCGCCGCGCTGCAGCCGGACTCCGGAGATCACTGGCTGACCGCCGCGACCGTCGAGCTCCCCCGGCGGCCCAAGCTCAAGCTGGTGCCGAAGCCGGTCGAAAAGCCGAAAGCCAAGCAGAAGCCGAAGGCGGAGGACCCTGTCGCGCAGCGGGAACGCGAGCGGCGGCGGCGCGAGGCGGAAGAACTGGGCAAGGCACGCGACACGGCGCACGTCGAACTCACCCGCGCACGAAGAAAAGCCGACCGCGCCGCCGAGGCGACGGCCGCGCTGCGTGAACGGCTCGCCGAGGCCGAAGCGGCCGAGCGGGAAGCCGGGCAGGCACTCGACGCCGCGCAGGCGGGCTACGACGCGGCGCAGGCCGCCGTCGACGCCCACTGACCGTCCACTCCGGACTGATCGGCCGGATGGCCCGCCCGTCGCTAGGATGACCCGCATGGCGATCCGCGTGGTACTCGTCGAGGACCACGACATGGTGGCCGAGGCGATCGGGCTCGCGCTGGAGCGTTCGGGCATGGAGATCGTGGCCAGGGCGCGGTCCATCGCGACCGCGCTGACCGAGACCGCCCGCTGCCGTCCCGATGTCGTGGTGCTGGACCGGCGGCTGCCGGACGGCGACGCCGTCGGTGCCATCGCCGACCTCGAAGCGGCGGGCTCCAGGGTGCTGGTGCTGACCGGCGAGGCGACCGCGGCCGTCGCCGCCAGGGTCGCCGAAGCGGGCGGCGCGGGCCTGGTGCTCAAGTCGTCGCGGCTCGACGAGCTCGAATCCGCCGTCCGCCGGGTCGCCGCCGGCGAGGTGGTGTTCGCGCCGAGCCTGCTGGGCGGGGTGCTCGACCGGCTGACCGGCCGGGCGCGCGTCGGGGCGCTGACCGCGCGCGAACAGGAGACCCTCGTGCTGCTCTCGCAGGGCTCGGACACCGCGCAGATCAGCGAGCGGCTCGGCGTCGCCAGGAACACCGCGCGCAATCACGTCCAGCGGGTGCTGGAGAAGCTCGGCGCCCGCTCCCAGCTGGAAGCGGTGGCGATCGCCCGCCGCGAGGGCCTGGTCGACTGATGCAAATGCACTAGTCGAGGGGTGACCGTCGCATCTCGCGCGCGCGAGGCCCCGTGCCGCACAGTGCCCTCATGGACAACCGGTCTCGCTCGCGGCAGGCGGAGCTCCGCCTCTCCGGCGACCAGACCACGCTCGTCAGGAGCTTCGTCCGCGACATGCTGACGGCCTGGCGTTATGCCGGTGAACACGAAGATGTCGTGCTCGTCGCGTCCGAGCTGGTCACCAACGCGTTCGCGCACGGCGGCGGCACGCCGATGCTCCGGCTGAGCGGCACCCCGTGGCACGTGCGCGTCGAGGTCGCCGACGCCACCACGCACCCGCCCCGGATCCGCAAGTCCGGCAGCGACGGCGGCTGGGGCCTCAAGCTGGTCGAGAACCTGAGCACCAGGTGGGGCTTCACGCCCGCCGATCACGGGAAGGTCGTGTGGTGTGAGTTCACTCCGGCCCTGGTACCCGTCGAGGCCGAAGCCTGATCGCAGCCTCGCGGCCTGCCACCGGGCGCTGATCGTGCCAAGCTACGGTATGCCAGCTGACGGCCACGAATCAGCGCTGAACCTGCTCGTCCAGAATGTCGTGGACTACGCCATCTTCCTGCTCGACCCCGGTGGCCACATCATCACCTGGAACACGGGCGCCGAGCGCATCAAGGGCTACCGCGCCGAGGAGATCATCGGCAAGCACTTCTCCACCTTCTATCCGCCCGAAGACATCGCCGCCGACAAACCCGGCCGCGAACTCGAAACCGCCATCGCAGAGGGCAGCCTCGAAGACGAGGGCTGGCGCCTGCGCAAAGACGGCACCCGCTTCTGGGCCAACGTCATCATCACGGCGCTGTTCGACGAGACCGGCGAGCTGCAGGGCTTCGGCAAGGTCACCCGCGACCTCACCGGACGCCGGGCGACCGAAAACGCGCTCAGGGAGAGCGAGGAACGCTTCCGCCTGATGGTGCAGGGCGTGGTCGACTACGGCATCTTCATACTCGATCCCGGCGGCCACGTGGCCAGCTGGAACGCGGGCGCCGAGCGCATCAACGGCTACACGGCGGGCGAGATCATCGGCAGGCACTTCTCCACCTTCTATCCGCCGGAAGACATCGCCACCGACAAACCCGGCCGCGAACTCGAAACCGCCATCGCGCGAGGCAGCCTCGAAGACGAAGGCTGGCGCCTGCGCAAAGACGGCACCCGCTTCTGGGCCAACGTGGTCATCACCGCGCTGTTCGACGAGACCGGCGAACTCCGCGGCTTCGGCAAGGTCACCCGCGACCTCACCGAACGCCGGGTGGCCGAGAGCGCGCTCGGCGAGCGCCGCCGCCTGCTCACGCACCTGGTCGAGGCACAGGAACGCGAACGCCGCCGCATCGCCTGGGACGTGCACGACGACTCGATCCAGGCGATGGTCGCCGTCGGCATGCGGCTCCAGCTGCTCGCCGCCCAGCTGCCGGAGCACAGCGCCAGGCTGACCCAGCTCGACGAGGCCGTCACCGGCACCATCGGCAGGCTGCGCAACCTGGTGTACGGGCTGCGCCCGCCCGCCATCGACCGGCACGGGCTGGTGGCCGCGCTCACCAGCTATCTGGACGACGTGGTCGGCCCGTCGGGACTGCGGTTCGGCCTGACCCACGCGCTGGCGGCCGAACCGTCGGCCGCGACCGCCATCACGATCTTCCGCATCTGCCAGGAGGCGCTGGTGAACGTGCGTAAACACGCGGACGCGAGCAGTGTCGAGCTGACACTGACCTCGGAGGACGACGGCATCCGGGTGCGGGTCATCGACGACGGCGTCGGCTTGACCGAGCAGGTGGCGAACGCCGCGAAAGAGCATTTCGGGCTGATCGAGATGCGCGAGCGGGCCGAAGCCGCCGACGGTTGGTGGACGGTGCGGGGCGCACCGGGCGAGGGCACCACGGTCGACTTCTGGGTACCGTCCCCCGGAAAGCGGCCATGACCCGGCTCAGCGTGCTCGTCTCGGACGACGACCCGATGATCCGCGAGGCACTGCGCGACGTGCTCGACGCCGAGCCCGACTTCGACGTGATCGCGACCGCGAGCGACACCGACGAGGCGATCGAGCTCGCCGCGCGGTTCACCCCCTCGGTCGTCGTGCTCGACGTCCGGATGCCGGGCGGTGGCGGGACAAGGGCCACGCGGGAGATCCGGGTGCGCTCGCCGCGCACGCGGATATTGGCGTTCTCCGCCTACAGCGACCTCGGCATGGTGCGGGAGATGGAGAAACTGGGCGCCGCCGAATACCTCGTCAAGGGCGTGACCAACGCGGAGATCGTCGCCGCGGTCCGGCGGCTGGGGTCGGCTAGTCCGGGTTAGCGACGGCCCGCACGGCGTCGTCGACCGTCGGGTGGACCGCCAGCAGCTCGTCCAGCCCGGTCACCCGCATCGGCACCAGCACCTCGCGGCTCGCCGCGACCACCGCGAAGGGCACACCGGCGGTCTTGGCGCGGTCCTCGGCCGCGACCAGCGCGCTCAACCCGCTGGATCCGAAGAAGGTGACGCCGGACAGGTCGGCGACGAGGCCGGTGGGGACGGGCTCGAGGGTGCCGGTGAGCGCCTGCTCGACCGTGGCCGCGCTGACCAGGTCCACTTCGCCGGACACCCGCACGACGCAGACCGTTTCCATCCGGCTGATCCGGATGAGCACGTCATCGCCAGGCGGCGGCAGCGGCTCGGTGGGCATACCTGTCTCCTCCCGGCTGAGGGGCACGATAGCGCCGCCGCGCCACCGCTCACAACCAAGCCGGTCACAGCTTGGGCACGCCTGGTCACCCGCGCCGTGGTTTGGGGTGTGACCGGCAGGGGAACCTGTCATGGCTATGGACGAAAGCGCACTGGCCGCGCGATTCGCGGACCTCACGAGAACACTGCTCGATGCCACCACCGTGGCAGGCGCGCTCGAGCGGATCGTGCTCGCCACCTGTGAGCTCGTTCCCGGCGCCGACCTGGTGAGCGTGACGCTGCGCGGCGACGACGGCTCCTTCCACACGCCGGTGGAGACCGAGCCCGCCGCCACCGAGCTCGACCAGCTGCAGTACAAGTTCGGTGAGGGCCCCTGCCTGGACGCGGCCCGCGCGCCGGGACCCGCGGTCGGCCAGAGCGACGACCTGGCCGCGTCGGCCACCTGGCCCCGTTTCGGCCCGGCCGCCGCCGAGCGCGGCTACCACTCGGCACTGGCGACGGCGCTGATACCGGACGCGAAACCGCCGAGGCTCAGCGGCGCGCTCAATATCTTTTCCTCTCGTAAAGCCGCTTTCACGCAATCGGACGCGAACATCGCGCTGCTGCTCGCCACCCACGCCTCGCTCGTACTGGCACACACGCGGGCGCTGGAACTCGCCGGGCTGCAAGCCGAGCATCTGCGCAAGGCACTCGACAGCCGAGACGTCATCGGACAGGCGAAAGGAATCCTGATGCACCGGCGCGGTGTCGACGCGGAAAAGGCATTCGACATCCTGCGCGCCGCTTCGCAAGAACTCAACGTCAAACTCGCCGAGCTCGCCAAAACTTTGGCGACCCGGCATCTGGACCTTGACCTGTGAAAGAAAAACAAGGTTTGAAGCGCCGGGAAACCGGGCATTCCCGCTGTAGACAGTCCCCACTGGAAAAGGACTCGAAAAGTGATCACTCTCGGAGTCATTCTCTTGATCATCGGATTCCTCACCGGGATTTCGATCATCTGGACGATCGGTATTGTTCTCGTGGTGGCAGGACTCGTCCTGGCACTGTTGGGCCGCACCGGCACCATGGTCGGCGGCCGCGCGCACTGGTACTGACACACCGGATCCCCGCGGCGGAGGGCCGGCACCCCTGGTGGGTGCCGGCCCTCCGCCGCGTCACGACTTCCTGGGGTGTACAACGCCGATAGGCTGACCTTTCCGGGCGCGGAAACCGTTTGGCCTGGCGGCCTGGCGGGTAGCCCCGGACTGCTATTCCATGACACCGAGAGGATCGGGTGCGCTGGCGATGGGCGGCAGAGGGCACGACTCCACGAGCACCTGGCCGAGCTTCACGCTGACCAAGCTGGTGCCCGGTCAGCGCGGGCTGGAACCTCGGCTGATCGCGAACCGCTACGAGCTGGGCCCGGTCATCGGGGCCGGTGCCACCGCGCAGGTGTTCCAGGCCCGCGATCGGCTGGAGAACCGGGAAGTCGCGGTGAAACTGTTCCTCCCCGGCACCGCCACCCGCCAGCCGCGCGAGGCCGCCATCCTGCGTGGTCTCGACCACCCCGGGCTGGTGACGATGTCCGGTTTCGGCACCCACGAGGGCAGGCCGTATCTGGTCATGCGGCTGGTCGACGGGCCGACACTGGGCGCCCGGTTGCGCGCGCGGGTGCTCGAACCGGCCGAGGTGACCACGCTGGCGGTGAAGCTGGCCGACGCGCTGGCGTACATCCACGCGCACGGCGTCACGCACCGGGATCTCAAGCCCGGCAACATCTTGCTGGCGGGCGACGAGCCGCTGCTCGGTGATTTCGGCATCGCGCACCTCGTCGAGGCCACCGCGATCACGCGGACCGGCGAGGTCGTCGGGACCGCCGCGTACATGGCGCCGGAACAGGTGCTCAGCCAGGAGGTAGGGCCGGCGGCCGACATCTACGCGCTCGGCCTGGTACTGCTCGAATGCCTCACCGGATACCGGGAGTACCCGGGCACGGCGGTCGAATCCGCGGTCGCGCGGGTGCACCGGCAGCCGGTGATCCCGCCGCACCTGCCGGGTGAGATGTCGGCGCTGCTGCGGCGGATGACCGCCAGGAAGCCGGAAAAACGCCCGGCCGCCGCCGAGGTCGCGGCGCTGCTCCGCCCGCCGGGCACCACCCCCATCCCCGAGCAGCGCGGTGTGCGCCGCAACCGGGTCGTGGCGGCGCTCGGGTTGCTGACCGCGGTTTCGCTGACCTTCGCCGTCGGCAAGAGCTCGGACACCGACCCGCGGCCGTCGGCTCCCCCGCAGCAGGTCGCCGATCCCGGCACGACGACGCGTCCACCGGACGTCGTGGTGCCCATTCCCGCGGTCGCTTCGGCCGAGCTGCCCGCCGAGGCCGTTCACCAGCAACAGGAGCAGGCCGCGACAGCCCAAAAGGGCGAAGGAAAGGCGCAAACGCCGAAGAAGATCAAAGAGAAGGGCAAAGGGCCCAAGGAATGAGCGAACCACTCACATTCGGGGTGGAAGAGGAATTCTTTGTGGTCGACGCGGCAGGTCACCTTTCCCAGTACGGCGGCGAGGTCGTCGAGGAGGCCGAGGAGCCCGACGGCGAGCTGCAGAAGGAACTCACCCGCGCGCAGGCGGAATCGGCCACCGGCATCTGCGTGACCCCCGGCGAGGTGCTCGCCCAGCTGAAATCGCTGCGCGCGAAACTCGCGGGCGCCGCCGCCAGGCGCGGGCTCCGGCTGCTCGCGAGCGGCACCGCGCCGCTGCCTGAACCGGGCCCGCCCGGCATCACGCGCGGCGCGCGGTATCAGCGGATGGCCGAGCATTTCGGGGCCACCGCCCAGAGCGGCGCCACCTGCGGCTGCCACGTCCACGTCGCCATCCCGGACAGGGAAGCGGGTGTCCGGGTCATCAACCAGGTCCGGCGAAGACTTCCGGCACTGCTCGCGCTGCTGACGAACTCACCGATCGCCGACGGCGCGGACACCGGCTACAGCAGCTGGCGCTACCAGCAATGGACCCGCTGGCCGTCCGCCGGTCCCCCGCCGCGGTTCAGCTCGCTCGACCACTACGAGAGCCTGATCGACGGCTGGCTGCGCGCGGGCGCCATCCTCGACCGCGGCATGGTCTATTGGGACGTAAGGCTTTCCGACAATCAGCCGACCGTCGAGTTCCGGGTAGCCGACGTGGCCGCCGTCCCCGAGCACGCGGCACTGCTCGCCGTGCTGGCGCGCGGACTGGTCCAGACCGCGCTCGACGGCGAGGAAACCTTGCCGGAACTGCCGAACGAGGTACTGCGCGGGCAGCTGTGGCGCGCCTCACGCGACGGCGCGGAGGGCCGCGTGCCGCATCCCGTGCACGGCGACCTCGTCCCCGCCCCGGTGGTGTTCGACGAGCTGCTCACGCACGTGGCGAGCGCGCTCAAGTCGACCGGCGACCACGAGTTCGCCGAAGAGGGACTGGCCAGGCACCGCGCCGACGGCAGCGGCGCGCAACGGCAGCGGCGAGCGTTCGCCGACGGCGGCGGCGCCCGCGCGGTCGTCGACCTGCTCACGGTCCAGCCGCCCTCGTGAGTCGTTCAGCCCGCGCGGCGGCCTAGCCGCAGCAGCGCGGCCTCCAGTTTCGCGCGGGCCGACTCCGGCTGCGCGACACCGGTCTCCATCGCCGCGACCAGGCTCGTGGCCAGTGTCTGCAGTTTGGTGTTCGACTGCTGCGAAGCGTCGATCAGCACCTGGAACGCGTCGGCGGCGTTGCAGCCGTACGCGAGCATGATCATGCCCTTGGCCTGCTCGATCGGCGCCCGCGACGACATCGCGAAACGCATGCCGGCCGCTTCGTCCTCCAAGTCGTGGCGCAGCTCGGCCTCGGCGGCCTTGCTCGAGGTCAGGTCGATGAAGTAGCCGTGGACCGTGCGGACAGCCCGGTCCTCACCTCGGTCGGGCTCCCCCACGACCACGATCGACACGGTACGGCCGTCGACGGCCTTGATCCGGTGCTGGCTGCTGAACGGCGCGCTGGCCGCGACGATCACATCGGCCAGCTGACTGGGGTCGTCCGGATGCCGGTGGCGGCGCAGCAGCTCGGTGGTGGGTTCCACCTCACCCGGCCGCCTGCCGTGCATCTCGAAGATCTCGGGTGACCAGGTCCATTTCGCCGACTTCACGTTGTAATGGAAAAGACCCACCTGATCCGCGTTGGTTCCCTTACTCGAAGCCGGGACAGGCCGCTCCTGCCAAGACATCGGACTCTGCTCCTCCGTGCACAGACGATCGACAAGGTGGTTCCACACCGGTTTGAAAAGGTATCGAACGGCCGATCCACCCGCGCGCGAGCGCACTCGCGGGATGTCCCACGGTTCCGCGAGAGGGCTCGGGCGGGAGGGACTAAGGCCGGTTGTCGAGCGACGGGCTGACCGCGGGGTAGCGGCCTTCCTGTCCGGGAACGGGCGTGACCGTGGTGCCCTGCTGCTCTGGCTCGACGCGCTGCTGGCGGCGGCCGGTCACGGCGGCCTCGTCGACCTGCTCCTCGCGGATGCGGCCGAGCACGGCCAGCGTGATGCCGTGCGCGATCGCCAGCACGAGCAGGAGCACGCCCACGCGGCCGACGATGCCTGGCAGGTCGCTGCCGCCCATGTCGATGGTCGAGAGCAACGCCAGCAGGCCTAGCACGGCCAAGTGGAACAGCACGGTCACGAGGCGGGTCATCGAAGCACCCGCTTCGGCGTCGCCGTAGGAGTTCTCGAGGTACCGGCGGCCGCTGCGGTAGATGATCTGGCCGTCGACCGCGACCAGCGCCACCCCGATCAGCAAGAACGTCAAGTACGCGTTCGTGTCCATGCGGGCGCTCCTTTCTGCGTCTTCACCGGAGGTACCCAGGCGGCGACGCGGGGAAACGCCCTCAGCCCGCGAAGGTGTCCGGATCGGGCCCGGTGCGGCGGCCGGCGTCGAGCCCCGTGATCGACCGCATGTCCTCGTCGTCGAGCTCGAAATCGAAGATGTCGATGTTCTCGCGCAGCCGTTCGGCGTTGGCGGACTTGGGAAAGACGACGTTGCCGAGCTGGATGTGCCAGCGCAGCACGATCTGCGCGGCGGACCTGCCGTGCTTTTCGGCGAGCTTGGCCAGCACGGGGCCGGCGAGCACCTCGCCCTGCGCGAGCGGGCTCCACGCCTCGGTGACGATGCCGTGTCCGCGGTGGTACGCGCGCAGTTCCTCCTGTTGCAGCAAGGGATGCAGCTCGATCTGGTTGACGGACGGCACGACGCCGGACTCTTCGCGCAGGCGGTCGAGATGCGCGGGCTGGAAGTTCGAGACACCGATCGCACGAGCCTTCTCCGCGCGCAGGATGTCACCCAAGGCCGTCCAGGTGGCCGGGTAAAGATCCTTGCCAGGCAACGGCCAATGGATCAGGTAGAGGTCGACGTAGTCGGTGCCGAGCCGCTGCAGGCTGCCTTCGAGCGCGTTGATCGCGTTGTCGTAGCCGTGCGCGTCGTTGGCGAGTTTCGTGGTGATGAAGACGTCTTCACGGGCGACACCGGACTTCGCCACTCCCTCGCCGACGCCTTTCTCGTTGCGGTACATCTGCGCGGTGTCGAGATGGCGATAGCCGGCCTCCAGCGCCTCGCGCACGACCTCGGCCGTGTCGTCCGGCGGGATCTGGAAGACCCCGAGCCCGAACTGCGGGATGGTGCCGCCGTTGGCCAGTTCGACATCCGGAACGGTGATTGTGCTCATGACCTTCGCCTACCCGTGCGCGCGGGCGCGCAAACACGGCGGTGCGGCCATAGGGAGGCCGCACCGCCGTTGTCCACCCGATCAGGTGCCAGGATGATCCACGTCACCGCGCCACGCGCCGGTCTCCCGGCCGCGCTTCTCGATGAACTCCTTGAACCGCTCCATGTCCGACTTGATCCGGCGATCGAGGATGCCGAGCTTGTCGCCCACGTTCTCGACGAAACCCTCGGGGTCGATCGTCAGCTGGGCGGTCACCCTGGTCTTCTGGTCCGCGAGCCGGTGGAACGTGATCACGCCCGCGTGGTCGGGACCGGCGTCCGAACGCCACGCCACCCGTTCGTCCGGGTGCTGTTCGGTGATGGTGGCGTCGAACTCCCTGGTGACGCCGCCGACCTTGGTGACCCAGTGGGTGTGCGTCGCGTCCACCTGGTTGATCCGTTCGACCCCTTCCATGAATTCCGGGAAGGATTCGAACTGGGTCCACTGGTTGTACGCGGTGGATACCGGAACGTCGACTTCGACGATTTCGGTGATCGTGCTCATTCACGCCTCCTTGTCGGTGGTCGGTGAAAAACGGTTACCCGGCGACTCGATCGGCAAACGTGGATACGGGGCGTGATTAGGGACGTCCGCTCCCGGGTACCCGGCACCCATTCGAACCGGGAGGTGTGATCAGTGATCGAAGAAGCACGCAAGCGGCCACCCGAGGAGCGTTCGCTCGGTGAGCTGGTGACGGACCTGTCCGACGAGCTGAAACGGCTCGTGCGCGACGAGTTGCGCATCGGCATGTTCGAGTTGCAGCGCAAGGGAAAGCGCATGGGTCTGGGCGCCGGGCTGTTCGGTGTCGCCGGGCTGATGGCGTTGTTCGGCGCGGCCACGCTGGTCGCCGCCGCGGTGCTCGCGCTGGCGCTCGTCGTGCCCGGCTGGCTGGCGGCCGTCATCGTCGGCGCCGCGTTGCTGCTGCTCGCCGGGATCTCGGCGCTGGCAGGCAAGAAGGAAGTCCAGCAGGCCGTGCCACCGGTGCCGGAAGAAGCCATCGAAGGCGTCCGCGACGACGTCGAAACCGTCAAGCAAGGGGTGCGCTCATGAGCGATTTCCCGAAGAACGCCGAAGAAGCGAAACTGGACCGCGAGGTGACCCGCCAAGAGCTCACCGAGACACTGGAAGCGTTGGGCACCAAGCTCGACGTGAAGACCCGGGTGAAGGAAAGCGTGGACGAGAAGCTCGACGAGGCGACGGCGAAGCTGCCGGAGCCCGCCGCGAGCAAGGTCCGTGCCGGCGCGGAAGTGGTGCGCCGCAACAAGATCCCGGTGCTCGCCGGATTCGCCGGGCTGCTGATCGTCATCAAGATCATCGTGAGCAGGAGCAGGTCATGAGCGCGTTGCTGTACAAACCACTGAGCCTGGTCGTGAGCGGACTCGGCGGCGTGCTCGCGAGCATGGCGTTCAAGCAGATCTGGAAACGGGTCAGCGGCGAAGAAGAGGCGCCGAACGCGACCGACCGCGATTTCGGCTGGGGCCAGGTGATCATCGCCGCCGCGGCGCAGGGCGCGATCTTCGGCGCGGTGAAGGCCGCGACGGACCGCGCAGGCGCCATCGGCTACAAGAAGGCGACCGGCGATTGGCCCACAAAGGACTGAACCCCGCGCTCGGTGCGCCGGCCGCAGTGGCCGGCGCACTCGGGCCTAGGGCGCCGAAGTCGGGCGGCGGCGGCGCGCCGCGATGGCGGTCGCCAGGTCGGGGTACACCTCGAGCAGGCCGTCCATGCCGGTCACCGCGAGGGTGCGCGGGATGACGCGCCCGGCCGCGACCACCACCAGGCTGATCCGCTCCTGGGTCTGGTGCAGCACCCGCAGCGCACTACAGCTGAGGAAACCGACTCTGGACAGGTCCAAGATCACCCGATCGGTGACAGCGGAGGCGTCACCGAGCACGTCGGCGAGTCTCGGCATGGTGGAGGTGTCGACCTCGCCGACCACGGTCACCACCGTCACCCCTGGTGACGGACGGGTGAGCGTACAAGACAATCCGCCCGTGTAATCGGGATCTAAGAACAGCGCGCTCATTGTGTGCTCCTCTCGCAGCGGTTCCCCGCAGGGTGGCTGACCGAGCACGTGTCTGAACAACAGTCAGTGACTACGACGGTACCGCGCTGACGGCTCAGGTCAACCCTGGGTCGTTTCACGTCCGGTTCCTGGGGTACCCGTTCCGTTTCACTGTGAACCAAACCGCGCCAGAGCCCGACGTTTAGCCGCCGCCGACCGGCGGTACCCACCGGTGCATGACTGAAACCGTTGCGGACCATGTGCTGGCCAGGTTGCGCGAATGGGGTGTCGAGCAGGTTTTCGGCTACCCCGGTGACGGGATCAACGGGCTCGTCACGGCGTTCGGCGACGCCAAGAACGAACCGCGGTTCGTGCAGGTGCGCCACGAAGAGATGGCGGCGCTCGCCGCCGTCGGCTTCGCCAAGTTCGGCGCCAGGCCCGGGGTGTGTATGGCTACCTCCGGGCCTGGCGCGATACACCTGCTCAACGGGCTCTACGACGCGAAGCTCGACCATGTCCCGGTGGTGGCGATAGTGGGGCAGACCGCGCGCAGCGCGATGGGCGGCAGCTACCAGCAGGAAGTCGACCTGCAGTCGCTGTTCAAGGACGTGGCCAGCGAGTACCTCGTCGAGGTCAACGTGCCCGAGCAGCTGCCGAACGCGCTCGACCGGGCGATGCGGACCGCGATCGCGCAGCGCGCGCCGACGGTCGTGATCATCCCGGCAGATGTGCAGGAATCCCCTTACATACCACCGAAACACGAGTTCAAGCACGTGCCGTCGAGCCCGCCTGACCATCCCAGGGCCAGTGTGGTGCCGCCGACCGACGAACTCGCCCGCGCGGCCGAGGTGCTCAACGCGGGCCGCAAGGTCGCGATGCTGATCGGCCAGGGCGCGCGCAACGCGGTCACCGAGGTGCGCGAGGTCGCGGAGCTCACCGGCGCCGGGGTGGCCAAAGCGTTGCTGGGCAAGGATGTACTGCCCGACGACCTGCCGTACGTCACCGGCTCCATCGGGCTGCTCGGCACCCGGCCGAGCTACGAGCTGATGCGGGACTGCGACACGCTGCTCATCGTCGGCTCCAACATGCCGTACGCCCAGTTCCTTCCCGAGTTCGGCCAGGCGCGCGCGGTGCAGATCGACATCGACCCTCGCTTCATCGGGCTGCGCTACCCCACCGAGGTCAACCTGCTCGGCGACGCGAAAAGCACGCTGCAGCGGCTGATCCCCTTGCTGGAACGCCAAGACGACCGCAAGTGGCGCGAGCGCGTCGAGTCGGGCGTGACACGATGGTGGGAGACGGTCGAGCATCAGGCGTTACTCGAAGCCAGCCCGGTGAACCCGATGCGGGTGGTGCACGAGCTCTCGCTGCGCATCCCGGACAACGCGATCGTCACCTCGGATTCGGGATCGGCCGCCAACTGGTACGCCCGCAATCTGCGGATGCGCGGGCAGATGCGTGGCTCGCTCTCCGGCACGCTCGCCACCATGGGCGCTGCCGTGCCGTACGCGATCGGCGCGAAGCACGCCTTCCCCGGCCGGCCGGTGATCGCGCTGGCAGGCGACGGCGCGATGCAGATGAACGGGTTGGCCGAGCTGCTGACGATCGCGCGTTACCAGGAGCTGTGGGACGACCCGCGATGCGTGATCTGCGTGTTCCACAACAACGACCTCAACCAGGTCACCTGGGAGCTCCGCGCGATGGGCGGCGGCCCGAAGTTCGAAGAGTCCCAGACACTGCCCGATGTGTCCTACGCGGACTTCGCGACCGGGATCGGCCTGCGCGGCATCACCGTCACGCACCCCGACCAGCTGGGGCCCGCCTGGGACGTGGCGCTCAGCGCGAGCGTGCCGACCGTCATCGACGTGCACTGCGATCCCGAGGTGCCACCGATCCCGCCGCACGCGACGTTCGAGCAGATCAAGTCGATGACCGAGGCGGTGCTCAAAGGCGACCCGAACGCGTGGCATCTGATCAAGCAGGGCATCAAGACCAAGGCCCAGGAACTGCTGCCGTGACCGCGGACTCGGCTTGAGTGAGGGTCAAGACTCTGTTCCCGGATGCCGCGTGGGTCGGTCGAACGCACAAACGCCACGTTTGCAACGCTGAGCGACACATACGCCCCGTTCGTTCCGTCCATAACGCCGACAATCTCGGACAAATGCGACAAAGCGGGGCAGAAGGTGTGACAGCTTGCGTCCTTTGTGGACATTCGCTTGGGCGTGAGCCGTGTCATCCGGGAAAGTTGATCTTCGCGAAACCCGAGTTTGGGCAACTGGATGGCCCGAAGTCGGGTTTCGCGTCGCTGGACAGTCCGGGCCGAGCCTTGAACCACCCGGCATTGCGCATATCTGGGCGAAGGGGGCCTCACCAACCTGGGTCGAGTGAGGGAGGCCCTCACTCGGATCCGTTTTCGTTCGCCAGTGCCGGGAATCGACCCGTTCGGCCTGCTCAAACACCCTTCGCTGACCGTGACGGTCGCCGAGCCGGAGCTGCTCGCGCGGGCGTTGAACCGGGTGAACGTGTGAACATCAGGTTTCTTGGGCACTCTCGGATCACACCGGATCACGAGGGAGATCGATCATGGCCTTCGCCTTCGTCAGTCGCTGGCTCGGGTGGCGCGAAACGCCCCCGGCCACCGTGGTCGAGCTGTCGTGCGGCGGGCGCGTCGCGGTCGCGGAATCCGAGAACGGCCTCACACTGGCCGTCACCACCGCCCCGGACGCGAATGGCGAGGTCCACTTCGCCACCGTCCCACTGTCGGTCGCCGAGCGGCTCGAACTGGGGCAGGTACTGGACGTCGAAAAACCATTGGCCTCTTAGGGAGTTTTCGCGATGCGCGACGAGATCGACTGGTCCAGGTACGTGGGCGAAGCCGAGTACCCGTGCGGCCGCGACGTCTTGCTCAGGTCGGCCGCGGCCCAAGGCGGCGATGACGAAATCCTCGGTCAGCTCGGCAAACTCCCCGAGCGCGAGTACGACTGCTTCGAGACCGTCCGCACCTCGCTGGCCTCGTGAAGGGGCTCACGAGTCCTTGAGCGCCGGCTCGCGCCAGTGGGGTATCGCCTTGGCCATCGAGTCCCAGAACTCGCCCGCGTAGTACCGGTAGATGTTCTCGACCTTGAAGTAGTACCCGACCGGGGTCATCGCGGCCGCGTGCACGAAATATCGCGGCCCGGCTTCGAAGGGCGCGTGCTCGGCGAAGCTCAGCAAGATCGGGTTCCTGGTCAGCGGCGCGAACTCGGCGGCGGGCACGAACAGCGGGAAGCACACCCGCTCGATCCGCGGCGAAGCCCAGCTGAACGTGAAGTACACCGAGAACGCGTCGGCACAGCGCCGTACCACCGCCTCGTCGGCCGGGATCGCCAGATCCAGGTCGGCCAGCATGCGCGAGACGATCTCCGGGGTGAGTGTGCCCGGCGCCGGGTGGAAGTACAGATTGACCGTGCGGCTGCGGAGGTCGACCGCCATCAGGCCCACGTCACCGAGGCCGTACCTGGCGATGAACCCCGCCTCGGCGTCGATCGCGCTCGGCATGGACGGCAGCGCGGCGATCCGCGAGACCGGCTGCGCGTCACCGACGCCGAAGGTCGCGTAGATCTTCTCGATCCCCGTCGTGGTACCGAAATCGGCGCCCCAGATGTCGACGGGCAGCCTCGCCGCGATCTCGTGGTGTGCCGTGCCGACCAGGCCGTCCGGCTCGGGCAGCAGCCCGTGGCGCAGCGCGATCGGGTACGGATCGGGGCTCGGGCCGCCGAAGCCGGTGTAGCGGTAGCTGAGGTCGGGCGTGCCGCCCGCCTTGGTCGTCGTGCGGAACGCCAGGCCGGTGCCCGCGAACCCGTCGGCGAAGGCGGTTAGGCACGGCATCACCGTGTCCCGCTCGCAGACCGCGCCCATGGCGCCCGCGAGGTGTTCGATGTCCCGGTAGAGCTGCTCGATCGGCGACATGAACGTCATGGGGTCCGATCCTTCTCCTCGCCTGCCCGTTCCTCAACCGGCCGAAGTCGCTATTACACAACGTGATGATCGTTGGTCTCAAGGGGTGAAATAGCGACGCACCCTCCCCCCAGGTAGGTACTCACCGCCCTAGATTGACGCGGTGTCCGAGTCCCAGCTGCCCATCGGGGTGCCCGCGAGCCGTCGTTCGGCGGGCGAGCTGCTGCGCACGCTCAAGCGGGATCGATGGGCGCTGACCAGCGCGATCGTCATCGGCGCGCTGGCCGTCACCGGGGTCGCGGCACCCCTGATCGCCGGGATCGAGGGGCAGGATCCGTACACCTTCCACACCGAGCTCCTGACCGGCCCCGGCAGCACCGGGGGCGGGCCGCTCGGCGGGCTGGACTGGGACCACTGGTTCGGCGTCGAGCCGCTCACCGGGCGTGACCTGTTCGCCATCGTCGTCTACGGCGCGCGCACGTCGTTCCTGATCGGGCTCGCGTCGACGGCCGTCGCGATGGTGCTGGGCGTGGTGCTCGGCGCGAGCGCCGGCTACCTCGGCGGCTGGTGGGACCGGATCGTCATGCGGACCATCGACGTGCTGCTCGGGTTCCCCTCGCTGATCTTCATGATCGCCATCGGCGCGGTCGCGCCGCCGTCGCTGCCCCGGCCGGTGCTGCTGATCGCGCTGATCGCGGTGTTCAACTGGCCGCGGACCGCGCGGGTGATCCGCGCGCAAACGCTCTCGCTGCGCAAACGCGACTTCGTCTCGGCCGCGCGGGTGCTCGGCGCGGGGCCGTGGCACGTGTTCCGGCATGAGCTGCTGCCGAACCTGCTGGCGCCGGCGATCGTGCTGACCACCATCAGCATCCCGCAGCTGATCGGCCTCGAAGCGGCGCTGTCGTTCCTCGGCGTCGGGATCACCGCGCCGACGCCGAGCTGGGGCCGGACCATCGGCGACGCGATCGGCTGGGTGCAGACCCAGCCGACCTACCTGCTCTTCCCCGGCCTCGCGTTGTTCGCGGCGACGCTGGCGTTCAACGTGCTCGGCGACGCGCTGCGCGACACGCTCGATCCCCGATTCGGGGTGCGCGGCTAGTGCACGTGCTCCGCGTTCTCGCCGGCAGGCTGGCCGGAATGCTGTTCGTGCTGCTGGTGATCAGCCTCTGCACCTACGCGCTGTTCGCGCTGCTGCCGGAGGACCCGGCGCGGATGTCGTGCGGCAAGCCGTGCACGCCGGAGAGCCTGGCGCTGGCCCGCGGGTTCATGGGCTTCGACAAGCCGTGGATCCAGCAGTACCTCGACTTCCTCGGCGGCATCTTCGCCGGGCGCACCTTCGGCTCCGGCCCGACGGCGATCACCTGCGACGCGCCGTGCTTCGGCTACTCGTTCCTGCAGAACGCGACCGTGACCGACCTGATCACCACCCGGATGCCGGTGACCGTCTCGCTCGCGCTCGGCGCGGCGGTGATCTGGCTGGTCGGCGGCGTGGCGCTCGGCGTGTTCTCCGCGCTGCACCGCGGCAAGGCGGCGGACCGGCTCAGCATGGCGTTCACGCTGGCCGGGGTGTCCGCGCCGACCTTCCTGCTCGGGCTGCTCGGCATCCTGATCTTCGGCTTCACCTTCAACATGGTCCCGGTCAGCGGGTACGTCGCGCTGGCGGACGACCCGGTCGGCTGGGCCTGGCACCTGATCACACCGTGGCTGGTGCTGGCGATCGTGCACATCGCCGTCTACGCCAGGCTCACCCGCGCCCAGATGCTCGAGGTGCTCGGCGAGGACCACATCCGCACCGCGCGCGCGATCGGGCTGCGCGAGCGCACGGTGATCGGCAAGCACGCGCTGCGCAACGTGGCGCTGCCGGTGGTGACGGTGTTCGCGATGGACCTCGGCGGGCTGCTCGGCGGCGCGGTGATCACCGAGCGGCTGTTCGCGCTGCCGGGGCTCGGCGGCCTGCTCATCGACGCCGTCTCGTCGAAGGACCTGCCGCTGCTGCTGGGGATCACCGTGTTCGCCGCGGTGCTGGTGATCGTGGCCAATTTCGTGGCCGACATCTGCTACGGGCTGCTCGACCCGCGAGCCCGTGTCCACTGAAGAGGGGAAACACCACATGGATCGGCGGACATTTCTCAGAAGCGTCACCGCGGCCGCCGCGCTGACCGGCACCGGCGGCCTGCTCGCGGCGTGCAACGCGAACCCGCAGGGACCGTCGAACGCCTCGGCCGAGGTCACCAAGGGCGGCACGCTCTACATTCTCAGCGACCTCAGCGTCCAGCAGCTCGACCCGGCGAAGAGCCAGAACCTGGCGATCACCATGCTCGGGTTCGTGCACCGCAGGCTGACGTCGTGGAAGATCGAAGAGGGCAAGCCCGCCACCGTGGTCCCCGACCTCGCCACCGACACCGGCCGCGCCAGCGACGGCGGCAAGACGTGGACGTTCACCCTCAAGGACGACATCCACTACGCCGACGGCACGCCGATCGTCGCCGCGGACATCAAGTACGGCATCGAGCGCACCTTCGCCGACGCGTTCACCAGCGGGCTCGGGTATCACAAGAAGCTGCTGGCGGGCACGGACGGCTACAAGGGGCCGTTCCAGGGCTCGGAGCTGGCGTCGATCGAGGTGCCCGACCCGAAGACGATCATCTTCCGGCTCAGCCAGCCGTACGGCGACTGGACCTGGATCGCCAGCACCCCGCCGTTCGCGCCGGTGCCGAAGGGCAAGGGCACGGACGCGTCGTACACCGAGAAGCCGATCGCCTCCGGTCCCTACCAGGTGGCCTCCTACGCCAAGGGCGTCGAGGTCAAGCTCAGCCGGAACCCGCACTGGGACAAGGGAACCGACGAGGCGCGAGCGGGCCTGCCCGACGAGATCGTGATCCAGCTCGGGCAGCAGACCGACGTCATCTCGCAGCGGCTGATCGCGGACGCGGGCAATGACAAGTCCGCTTTCGCCGTGTCGTTCGTAGCGCCGGCGCAGCTCGCGCAGATCCAGGGCAACCAGCAGGCGAAGCAGCGCGTCGTGACGTCGAAGTCCGGCGCGCTCGCCTACCTCGCGCTGAACGTGCGCCGCCCCGCGCTCGCCGATCCCAAGGTGCGCCAGGCGTTCCAGTACGCCATCGACAAGGCGTCGTACCAGATCGCCTCCGCGGGCAGCGCCGAACTCGCGGGCGGCGTCGCCACCACGCTCATCACCGAGGGCATCGCGGGGCGCGAGGTGTACGACCTCTACCCCGCGCCGCCGGGCGGCGACGTCGAGAAGGCCAAGCAACTGCTGCGCGAGGCCGGGCACCCCGACGGCATCGGCCCCCTCGACTTCGTCCTCTACAACAGCAACAACTACCCGAAGAAGGCGGAAGCGGTGCAGGCCGCGCTGCTGCGTGCCGGGATCAAGACCGAGCTGCGGGTGATGGACTCCGAGGCGTGGGAAGCGCTGGTCGGCGGCCCGGAAGGCACCTACGACCTCACGCTGACCTCGTGGCAGCCGGACTTCCCCAGCGCCAACGGCAACATCCAGCCGCTGTTCGACTCGAAGGAGATCGGGAACGGCGGCTACAACTACTCGCGGTACTCGAACCCCGAGGTCGACAAGCTCATCACGCAGGCGCAGGGCACCGTCGACCCGGCGGAGGCCGGGAAGGTATGGGCGAAGGCCGACCGGCTGGTCATGCAGGACGCGCCGGTGGTGCCGCTGATCTACACGCGCAACTCGTTCCTGCGCGGGTCCAAGATCGGCAACTTCGTCATCGGCGCCTTCCCCGCCTACCCGAACTACCTGCAGATCGGACTGACGAAGTAGCCGATGGACACCCTCCTGTCGCTGCGCGACGTCTCAGTCGACTTCGCACTGCCCGGCCGCGTCGTGCACGCGGCCAGGCAGGTGAGTTTCGACGTCGCGCGCGGCGAGGTCGTCGCGGTGGTCGGCGAATCGGGGTCGGGCAAGTCGGTGACCGCCATGTCGCTGCTCGGCCTGCTGCCCTCGTCGGCCACCGTCTCCGGCTCGGCGCTGCTGGCCGGGCGCGACCTGTACGGGCTCTCCCCCGCCGAGCTGCGCGCGGTGCGCGGCGGCGAGATCGGCATGGTGTTCCAGGAGCCGATGAGCGCGCTGAACCCGGTGTTCCGCGTCGGCGCGCAGCTCGTCGAGGCGATCAGGGTGCACAGCCGCGAGCCGCTGGCGGCCGCGAAGGAACGGGCGCATTCGCTGCTCGAGAAGGTCGAGCTGACCGATGTGCGCCGGATCATGCGGGCCTACCCGCACGAGCTCTCCGGCGGGCAGCTGCAGCGGATCGTCATCGCGATGGCCATCGCCAACGACCCGGCGCTGGTCATCGCGGACGAGCCGACCACCGCGCTGGACGTGACGGTGCAGGCGGGCATCCTGGAGCTGCTGCGCAAGCTCGGTCAGTCCATTCTGCTGATCACGCACGACCTCGGCGTGGTCTCGGCGCTGGCCGACCGGGTGGTCGTGATGCGCGAAGGCGAGGTCGTCGAGCGTGGCACGGTCACGGAGCTGTTCACCGAGCCGAAGACGGCCTATACCAAGCACCTGCTGGATTCGGTGCTGACACTGGGTTCCGGCACCACGCCACCCGCGTCGTCCACTGTGGACTACGCGGTCGACATCACCGAGCTCGCGGTGTCCTACCCCCGGTCACACGGCGTCCGCGCGGTCGACGGCGTCAGCCTCCGCATCGCGCCCGGCGAGGTCGTGGGCCTGGTCGGCGAGTCGGGGTCCGGCAAGAGCACGATCTCCGGCGCGATCACCGGCCTGATCCCGATCACCGCCGGGTCGGTCCGCGTGGGCGGCATCGACATCGCGGGTGCGGGCCGCCGGGCGCTCAAGCAGGTCCGCAAACGCATCGGCGTGGTCTTCCAGGACCCGGCCTCCTCACTGAACCCGCGCGCCACCATCGGCAAGAGCATCGCGGAACCCCTTGCCCTGCACCGATTCGAGGGCGACTTCACGGCTCGCGTGACCGAACTGCTCACCGCGGTCCGGCTGGATCCCGGCCTGCGCGACCGCTACCCGCACCAGCTCTCCGGCGGCCAGCGCCAGCGTGTCGGCATCGCGCGCGCGTTGGCACTGCGCCCGGCACTGCTCATCGCGGACGAGCCGACCAGCGCGCTCGACGTCTCGGTGCAGGCGTCGATCCTCGACCTGCTCGACACATTGCGCGCCGAGTTCGGCTTCGCGTGCCTGTTCATCAGCCACGACCTCGCGGTCATCGAGCGCGTCGCCGACCGTGTCGCCGTGCTGCACAAGGGAAAGCTCGTCGAAGAGGGCACGACGGCCGCGATACTCGACTCGCCGTCCCATCCGTACACGCAGCGCCTGATCGCCTCGGTGCCCAAGATCGGCCGCGATTTGGGGTCGTGAAGCCGCGTGAAGGGAGCCTTCACACAAGCCGAGTTGGTGAAGGCTCCCTTCACGAGCCATAGCTGCGTGAAGGCTCCCTTCACAGGCCACAGCTTGGTGAAGGGAGCCTTCACACCTTGACTTCAGGGTCCCAGCAACGTCCAGCGAGCGTCCACGGAGGACTCAAGCCGCCAACTTTTGTTCAGCATTGTCGCTTTTGTGCGACTTTTCGTGCTGTCTGGACGGAACGAACGGGGCTCATGTGTCGCTGAACGTTGCATAAGTGGCGTTTGTGCGCTCAACCACGGGGGTCGCCAATGCTCCGGCTTCGTGTGTGGTCGGCCGGTCGTCGGGCTGGCTGGGTAACTGGATCGACGTGGGCGCGCCGACCTGGCAGGATCCGGTCATGCGGGTGGTCGCGTGCGATGAGTCGGGGTCGGAGGGCGAGAAGCTCATCGGCGGCGAGACCGATGTTTTCGCGCATGCCGGGGTGGTGCTCGGGGCCGAGGCCGCCGACGCGTGCCTGCGGGAGCTGCGGGGGCGGATCCGGTCGCCCGCGGTCGAGTACAAGGCGAACCACCTGCTGCGGAGCAAGCATCGGGCGGTGCTGGTCTGGCTGCTCGGGCCCTCGGGGCCGATCCATGGGCTCGCCCGCGTGCATCTCACCGACAAGGCGTTGTTCGTCGCGGGCGCGCTCGCGGGCCTGCTCGGGCGGGACGCGGTGGCGTTCCATCGGGAAGGGTGCCGCGCGCTCGGGAACCGGGGCCGGGAGAATCTGCTCGCGTCGTTCAACGACCTCGTGCGCGCCAAGAACCGGCAGGGCGCCAGTGCGGCCGAGCCGTTCTTCGTCCAGGTCGAGGCGCTGCGCGGGACGCACGAGATCGTCGAGGCGCTCGCGGTGGCCCGGCCGCGACTGGAAGCGTTCCGGGCGCGGCAGCTCGACCCGGCCATGCCGTTCAACCCGCTGTTCCCCGCGCTCATCCGCGCCGTCGAGTACTGGAGCCGGGACGGCGAGACGGTGTCGATCGTCCACGATGAACAACTCGCGCTGACGGAAACCCTGGTGGCGCAGGTGAAAGCACGGACAGGGCTGCACGAGATCCGGTTCGTCGACTCGCGGGCCGACGCGCGGGTGCAGGTGGCCGACTTCCTCGCCGGGACGGCCAGGAAGATCGCGTCCGAGGAGCTCAACGGGCGCGGCGACGACGAACTCACCTCCCTGCTAAGCCCCTACGTGGACGAGCACTCGCTCTGGGCTCCTAGCGTGTGTACCGGTGCTTGACGCCGACCGGGAAGTACTCGGGATCGCCTGCCTCCTTCATCACCACCTCGGGTAGCTGCCGTTCCTCGGGGACGTAGTGCGCGAACTCGCTGTTCAGCCTGGCCACGTGCGTCCTGATCGACTCGGCCAGTACCGCTGGGTCGCCGGTGCGGCCGGGCGCCAGCTCGACGGTCACCCGCAGACGGACGTCACGCAACGCGTCTTCGACGGTCTCCAGCACGAACTTGCCGGTCACCCAGTCGCTGATGCCCGGCTGTTCGAGGCCGACCGTGACGTTCTCCGGGTACACGTTCGCGCCGAAGTACGAGACCGTGAACAGGGAGCGCCCGAAGACGTACACGAACGGCAGCTCCGGGCCCGGTGTCGGCGTGAAACCGTGCCTGGCACAGAATTCGAGCATGTCCGGATAGGACACCACGCCGCCCTCGTCGGCGATGTGGTAGCGGACCAACGGGATCCCGTTGTCGCCGGTGAAGAGCAACGTGCCGTTCTCCTCCTCGAAGAACCGGCTGCCGGGGTCGTACTGCACGAGCGTCGGCAGCCGCACTCCGCCGAACAGCTCGTGCGCCAGCTCCGGCCGGTCGGCGAGGAACCGCCGGATCGACACCGAAAGCGCCGTCTCGGTGCCGAGCACGCCCGCGTCCGCCGTGCCATAGAGCGAAACCACGTCGCGCTCGCGGTCGCGCAGGCCGGTCCGCTCGGCCATCAGATCACGCCACGGCTCGCTGAACACCTCGCCGGCCAGCACCAGCTTGACGTCGTAGCGATCCCAGCCCTCGCCGCTGTCGACCACGTCCTTGAGGAACGGCGGATAGCCGAGCAGCACCAGCTGCTCGCAGTGCGGCGCCAGCTCGGGGATGACCCGCAGGATCTCGGCCTTGTTGTTGCCGGGCGCGACCACGGTGACCGGAAAGCCCTTCGCCGCGAGATGCCGGACGCACGCGGTGGTGAACAGCCCGCCGACCCAGGTGCCCAGCGGGAAGCACACCACCGCGAGCGTGCTGCGCCGATCGGCCTCGAAGGCGCGGAACACCTGCTCGAACCGCCGCGCGATGGCCAGCTCGTCGGCCAGCGAACGGGGCCAGATGGTCGGCGTGCCGCTGGACCCCGACGACACGGCGATCATGTCGCACCCGTCGAGCCTGCCGTCACGGCACAGCTCTGGCAGCGGGTACCGGCGATGGTAGGAATCCTTGTCCAGCAACGGAAGCCGCCGGAAGTCCTCGAGCGTGCGCACCGACACCGGGTCGATGCCGCGCTCGGCCAGGAACTTCCGGTACGCGGGCACGGACGCGGCGACCCGCGCGAACAGCCCGACCGGGTCGAGCCGCTCGGGCTCGCCCGCGAAGAACCGGCCGTACGCCTGGTTGACGAGTTCAGGATCCATGCCGACATCGTAGAGCCGGGGACCGACGGAAATCGGTCCCCGGCTGCCAGGCGGAACGATCAGACGTTGGTCTGCGCGTTGTAGACGTTCACCGCCGCGTCGCCGAAGTGCGGGCTGCGCTCCTCGTCGGACCACTCGTACGGGTGATAGCTGACGTTGCCGACCAGGTAACCCCAGCCGCGGGCGAACTGCAGGTCGTCGAGCCACGGTCCGCCACTGGCACCGTGCCCCTGGTCGCAGTGGATCGCCTGCTGGCCACCGGCCTGCCAGGTACCTGCCGCGCAGTAGCGCAGCTGCTGGCCGTTGATGCCGGCGCGGGCGGGGTGGGTGTCATACGGGTAGCCGAACTCGTAGGCGAACCAGTTGTAACCCCAGTTGAACTTGTAGCCCTGCCAGCCGACGACATCGGCGACCTTGCGGCCGTTCGACGGCCACAGCGTGATCGCCGCGACGTCGTAGTCGAAGTTGCGCCCGTTGAGGTAGGCGGTCGGCGTCGAAGCCGACTTCCACACCCACGAACCGTACGGCCACACGCCATCGTGATAGTCGGGCACGAACTGGAAGTTGGTGTACCAGTGCCCGGCGCCGTCACTCGCGCAGTGCCCCGCGGTCCAGATCATGCTGTGGTTGTTCGACGCGATCACCGACGCCGTGCATTCGCTGTTGCCCTTGGGCGTGGTGAAGTAGAGCTTGCCGACCGTGCTCGCCGGCATCTGCCCGTGCGCGGTCCAGACCCCTGACTGCGTCACGTCCTGCACGCTGTCGGCACCGAACCCGGACGTCGCCGCCTTGCCGAAACCGGGCGCGGACATCGCGGGCAGTTTGTGCGTTTGCGCTGGCACGCTTGACAAAGCACTCGCCGAAGCCGCGGGAACTGGCATCGGCACCGCCGATCTCATCCGCTCGGGAGTCCAATATGCCTGGACGTCCTTGGCGTCCTGTGTGGACTGCTGAACGACAGCCGCGTTGGGATCTTTCGCTTTGGTGGCGGCCGCCGCGTTGGCACCCGCCCCTGTCAAAGCGACGACAGCGAGCATCGGCACGATCATCTTTTTGAGCTGCATCAGGCCCCCTCAAGCCTTGGAATACAGTGAGTCCGTTCAGCGCTCTCCGGTGACCGGAACACCGTGGCCCGAACGACACACATAGGAGCCGGGCTCCGTCGCGGGAAATACGTTCACCCGCAAGATCTTTTGCCTTGACGCGAAGTGCGTGGGTCGAGCGGACGAGCGTGCGCACCTTCGGGCGTGCTTGAACGCATGAACGCCACTTTCACAACGTTCAATTGTGAAAGTGGCGTTCACGTCGTCCAGATCGCCGAGCCACCCGAGCCGCGTGTCTACAAAGGACTCAAGAAGTGACCTTTTGCCCAGTATTGTCGTTTTTGCGCGGGTTCTCGAGCGACATCGGACGGAACGAACGGGGCGTATGTAACGCTCAGCGTTGCGAACGTGGCGTTCATGCGTTCAGCCGACCCGAGTGAGGCGACTTTGCCCTTCACTCGAAGAGAACCGCCGGCGACACTCGCGACCCGGGACGTGGGTGGTGCCGTGTCCGCGAAGGTCCGAGGTCCCGGGTTTGGCCGCGTCCGTTTTGGGTACCCCTGGTCGAGACGGCCTGACCTGAAGGAGAGGACCGCTGAGATGACTCGCGCGAACAAGGCCCGTATCAAGGTGAAAGGACTGCAGCCCGTTCAGGTCCTGGCCGGGCTGACGGGTATCGCCTTCGTCGTGGCCGGCATCATCGGCTTCACCCGCACCGGGTTCGGCGACTTCGCCGGGCCCCATCACACCGCGCTGCTGGGGTTCGCGATCAACCCGCTGCACAACACCGTGCACCTGGTGGTCGGGCTGGTCGGCATCATGCTCGCCACCGGCTCCGGGCTGGCGCGCTTCTACGGGTGGCTGCTGCTGCTCGGCTACGGCGCCGCGTTCGTCTGGGGCCTGATGATCACCGGGGCGCTCAGCTCGAACCCGGTGTCCGCCATCGGCAACCCGCTCGACCTGAACACCGCCGACAACTGGCTGCACCTCGGCCTCGCGGTGCTCGGCCTCGTGATCGCGATGCTGCCGGCCCGTAAGCAGGTCCTGATCGAAGAGGAGCCCCCCGAGGTGGCCGCCGAACCGATCCAGGCCGACCACACCGTGACCGAGCCGATCCCCCGGCCGAAGCACGCCGCTCCCGACACCCACCGCGAGCAGGCAGCGCACTAGCGAACCACCGAAGCCGCAGGCACGGGACCATCCCATGTCTGCGGCTTTTTCATGCCTCCATTAGGGGCCACCTTGCCGAGGCCGCCCGCGCTGTGCCATCACCATCGGTGACCCGCCCGGACCCCAATGGCCGCCGCCGTGCCCGCGTTGTCACCTCTTCGCCCGCCCAGGTCTGTCCACAGCCTGGTGCGCACCCCTGCCGATTAGCCGATTCGGGCGGGCACTGCCCCATTGGGCGGCACATCCGCCGGCCGGCCCCGCGGTCTTGTGAGCTGGCTGGGGCGTGAGTATCTTCCGGTACCGCAGGCGGCGCGGATTCCATTCATTCACACCCTGAAGAAAGGGCGGCTCCGTCGTGCGCGTGACTTCGGGCAGGTGCCGCGTCCGCCTGCCCGCCACCGCCGTCCCGGGCCCGGCGAGCCACGGGCGGGGCTCACCGGGTTCCGGGACGGCGACAGTCCTTTGTGGACTGTCAGCCGCTGATCCGAACGGCGGTTGCCCCGGCGGCTCCGGCTCGGGAAGATCGGCGGATGATGGCCGGCGCTCACCCGACACAGCTCGCCAGCGCCCGGCTGAGCCGGGATTTCGACCACCACGACCGGGATCTGACCCCGGACATGGCCGTGCTCGTGCATCGCGCGCTGCGCGAAGGACAGCGGGTCGCGTACTCGCACGCCCACGGTGGCATGTGGATTCTCTCGCGCTACGACGATGTCGAGGCCGCGCTCAAGGACCACAAGACGTTCAGCTCCGCGGAAGGCGTGCTGTTCCCCCGTGCCGCGGACACGCCACGCTTCGCGCCGCTCGAATACGACCTCCCCGAACAGGCCGTCTTCCGCGACCTGATGCGGCCGCCGTTCACCATCCCGGCCGTGCGGCGGCTGAAGTACGACATCGCGAAACTGGTGCGCCACTTGGTCGAACCACTGGTGCGACGCGGTGGCGGTGATCTAGTCACGGAATTGGCGGCGCCGTTGCCACTCGCTGTCGTCTCGCTCGCGGTCGGATTCTCCTCCGGCGCGCAGCGGCGGATCGCGGAACTCGCCGGGATCAGCTGGACGCGAATGCCGAGCGACGGCCCCGCGGAACGATTCTGGCCGCCGTTCGCCGAGTTGTTCCGCGCCGAGATCAAGCGCGCCAAGTCCGAACCGGGCGAGGACTACCTGTCCGCGCTGGTCCGGTCCCGGATCGACGGCAGGCCGGTCACCGAATCCGAATTGCACGCGATGCTCGTCGCATTCGCCATCGCGGGGCACGAGACAACAATGAACTCGTTGTCACATCTGTTGTGGCAATTGGGTGAGCGCGCCGATCTGCAAAGCAGGCTGCGCGGCGATCCCGGCCTCATTCCGGTCGCCATCGAGGAGACACTCAGGCTGTGGTCGCCGGTCGACCACGGGACCAGGGTCACCACGCGGGAGGTGACCATCGCGGACGTGGTCATCCCGTGCGGCGCCAGGGTCGTGCTGCTCACCGGCGCGGCGAACCGCGATCCTCGCCAGTTCGCCGCGCCGGACGAGTTCCGCCTCGACCGGGGCCCGGTGCACCATCTGGGTTTCGGGGCGGGCATCCACTTCTGTATCGGTGCACATCTCGCCCGCCTGGAATTCGAGGCGGTGCTGGCGGAACTCGCGCGGCATCCCGACTACCGGGTGCTCAACCGGCCGATCAGGTACTTCCAGAACGGCAGGCACGTCTGTCTCGACCGGCTGGACGTGACGTGGCCATGACCGAACTGACATTCCCGCGAACCGCTTGTCGCCGGGTGCACGTGCGGACGCACGGACACCGTCACCGATGTCCGGCACGCTGTTTTTCCTGCGGAGACGGGAAAAACGAATGCATCCGCCGAATTTCGGGGTAACGCGCCGCGCATTCCACGGACACGTTTTTCCCGTACCAGTACCCATTACCGGGTAGTTTCGTGCCAAACGGTTTACTTGTATGCTCGTCCGCATGGAGCTCGAGGTCCGTCAGCTCAGAATGATTCGTGCCATCGGCGACGCGGGAAGTCTCACCAAAGCGGCTGCCAGCCTCGGGCTGACCCAGCCGGCGCTCACCTATCAGCTACAGCGGGTCGAGCGGATGCTGGGCGGTTCCCTGTTCTTCCGTGACAAGCAAGGGGCGAGACCGACGGCGCTCGGCCAGCTGGTGATCGACCACACCCGGGTTCTGTTGCCCTCACTGGACAAACTCCTCGAAGAGGCCCAGCTCCGCACCGCTGATCGGGACAGCGCGCCCAGGGTGATCCGCTTCGCCGGTCATCCGACGCCGCTCGCCGGTCCGGTGATCCAGCGCCTGCGCGAGCTGGCGACCAACTCCGAAATCACCATGCGCCAGCAACGGGGCGGCCATGACGCGATGGACCTGCTCGCTTCCGGCGGACTCGAACTCGCCACGCTGCTGGAGCATCCGAACCTGCCGCTGCCCCGCCCGCCGGACGTGATCGTGCGCGACGTGGTCACCGAGCCGGTGTTCGTCGCGATGGCGAGCACCAACCCACTGTCCAATCAGGACGAAGTGTGTCTCGGCGACCTGGCCGGGCAGAGCTGGATACTGCCCGCCGATCTGGAGATCGGCTGCGGCGAGTACCTGCGCGGGCTGTGCGAGCAGGCCGGGTTCACCCCGCACGTGGCGTACCGGCTCAGCGGCTACAACGCCAGGGACGTCCTGGAACGCGGGCTCGGCATGATGCTGGTCCAGGCGACCACCATGACGGCCAAGGGAATCGCGGTACTGCCGATCAAGGACATCAAGACCGAGCTGCGGCACGTGCTGGCGATGCACAGTGAGAGCCCGGTCGCGCGTTACTGCGAGCAGCTGGCGAGCGCGGCGGCCACGGGGTACTGGGACCAGGCACGCCGCTCACCCGTCTACGTCAACTGGCTCGGCAACACCCTCTCGAAGTAAGTCGTGTTTCTCGGATCGGGCACCAGCTCCGAGAAACACGACTTCGCCGGGCATCCCCGCCGGTTTTCGGGCAAGCTCGCGGACATGGCGGACCGCACGGAGAAGCTGTTCAGGATCGCGATCGCGCTCAAAGGACTCGACGGCGCGGCGCAGCTGGCAGCCGCGCTCGTGCTCGCCGTCATCCCCTCCTCCGTGGTGACCGGCTTCGCGCACGCGGTGATCACGCGTGACCTGCTCGGCGACCCGAGTGGCACGCTCGCCCGGCATCTGCAAGCGGCGGCCGACGGCTTCGCGAACGGCGGCTCGAAGACCTTCGCGATCGTCTACCTGCTCGCACATGGACTGATCAAACTCGCGCTCGTCTGGGCGCTCGCGCGCAAGATCGTGCGCGCGTATCCGATCGCCGCGGTCGTGCTGGGCGCGTTCGTGGTGTATGAGGTGCTGCGGGCCGTCCACACGCACTCGATCGCGCTGCCCGTGTTCGCCGCGCTCGACCTGGCGATCATCGGGCTGGTCCTGCGTGAATACCGCGAGCTCAAAGGTGTCGGGCTTGCGTCAGGACGGGAAACCCCCTAAGAGTTGACCGTGCCCGAAATGGAACCGGTGGTCGTGCTGACGGCTTTCCACGACCTCGTGGAGAACCAGCCGTCGCGGCCGCTGTTCACCTTCGTGGACGACCAAGGGCACGACGAGCTGACGGTCACCGCCGCCGAGCTGGCCGCGGCCGCCGAAGGGGTCGCCGCCGCTTTGCGGGACTGGGGTCTCACCCCCGGCGAACGGGTGGTGCTGGCGTATCCGCCGTCGCCGGACTTCCTCAGCGCGCTGACGGGCTGCCTGATCGCCGGGGTGATCCCGGTGCCCGTCCATCCGCCGCGCCCGTTCCGGCTCAAGCCCGATCTCGCCGGTTTCGGCAACGTCGTCGACGGCTGCGGCGCGCGGGTGGCGTTGACGAACACGGCCTACGACCGTTCGCGCACACTCGGGTCCGTCACGTCGATACTGAGCCGCGACACCCTGCGCTGGCCCAAGCTCAAGTGGTACCGGACGGACACGATCGCGCCCGCACGGGTGCTCGCGCACGACTGGCACGAACCGGAAAGCCCCGACGAGCCCGCGCTGCTGCAGTACACCTCGGGGTCGACGTCGGCGCCGAAGGGCGTGGTCGTGACCCACCGCAACCTCGCGCACGAGATCTTCGCCAACGCGCGCGACCTCGGGCTCGGCGACGGGACGCGTGCCGTTTCCTGGCTGCCGCAGTACCACGACTTCGGCTTGATCAGCATGATCATCAGCACGCTGGCGGGCAACGGCCACAGCTGGCTGATGGCGCCGCTGACGTTCCTGCAGCACCCCGCCGTCTGGTTCGAGGTGATGAGCCGGGTGGGCGCGACGCACGTGGCCGCGCCGAACTTCGCGTACGAGCTCGCCGTCCGCAAGACGACCACCGAGATGCGGAAACGCTGGGATCTCGGCACGCTGCGCTCGGTGCTGTCCGCCGCGGAGCCGATCCGGCCGTCCACAGTGGACAACTTCTTCGCCGCCTTCTCGGTCAGCGGGCTGCGGCCGGAGACGTTCTGCCCGGCCTATGGGCTGGCCGAGCACACGGTCAGCGTCACCATGGGCGGCAAGAGCAGGTTGTGGGTGGACAAGGCCGCGCTCGAGAAGGGCCTCGTCGTGCCGCGTCCCGGCGAGGACGGCGTCGAATACATCGGCTGCGGCGCCCTGACCAAGGACGGCGCGCGGCTGCTGATCGTCGACCCCGAGACCCGCCGCCCGTGCGCGCCGGACCGGGTCGGCGAGATCTGGGTCGACTCGCCGACCAAGGCACTCGGGTACTGGGGCCAGGAGGCGGAGACCGCGGCGACGTTCCGCGCGCGAGTGGACGGTGACGCCCGCGGCGAGTTCCTGCGCACGGGTGATCTCGGGTTCGTCCACGAAGGCGAGCTGTACCTCACCTCGCGGCTGAAAGACCTGATCATCGTGCACGGCAACCATGTCTACCCGGTCGACATCGAGGAGAGCGTGCGCGACTGCCATCCGCAGGTCCGCCCCGGCGGGCTGGCCGCGTTCGGCGTGCCCGGCGACGACGACGAGCGGGTGGTGCTCTTCGTGGAGACCCGCAAGGACCGGGTCCCGCACGCCGAGATCGAGGAGATCGCGGACGTGGTGGCCTCGCGGATCCACAAGGACCACCAGCTCGTCTGCCACGCCGTCGTCGTCGGCAAGCCGGGCCTGGTCTTGAAGACGACCAGCGGCAAGGTGCGCCGCGCGGCCTGCCGGTCCGCCTACCTCGCCGGCTCCTTCGCCGGGACGGCGTTCGAAGCGGCTCAGGGTTCCAGGACGATCTTGCCGTGAGTATGCCCGCGCTCCAGCTCACGGAAGGCTTCGCGGACCTCGGCGAGCGGGTAGGTGGCGGCGACGGTGATCTCCAGCTTGCCCTGCTGGATCAGCGCGATCAGCTCGGCGAGCGCCTCGGTGGTCGCCGCCGCCTCGTTGCCCTCGGCCTTGACGCCGTGCTTCGCCGCGGCGGCGAAGTCGATGATCGTGTTGATCCGCTCCTTCGCGACGCCGAGTCCGAGCGCGAGGTCGACATATCCACTGCCGAAGGTGTCGATGAACGCGACCGGCGTGCCTTCGGCCTTGATCCGGTCCGCGACGCCCTCGCCGTACGCGACCGGAATCGCGCCGAGCTCCTTGAGCCGCGCGTGGTTGCCGGGGCCGGCGAGCCCGATCACGGTCGCGCCCGCGTTGACCGCCAGCTGCACGACGATCGACCCGACACCGCCCGCGGCGCCGGACACGACGACGACATCGCCCTGCCCGAGGTCAACGGCGCGGACAGCGGCGACCGCTGTCGTACCCGCGACGAACAGTGAGCCCGCCACTGTCCACGGCACGTCCGCCGGCTTGATGAGCAGCTCGTCGTCCTCGACGAGCACGAACTCGGCGTGGCTGCCGCGCTTGTTGGTGAACCCGAACACCTCGTCGCCGGTCTTGAAGCCCTCGACGCCGTCGCCGGTCGCGACGACGATCCCGGCGAGGTCGCTGCCCTCACCCGAGGGGAAGGTGGCCGGCCACATGGCGTGCAGGTCACCGTTGCGGATCTTGGCCTCACCGGGGTTGATCCCGGCCGCCTTGACCTGAACCAGCACCTGGTGCGCGCCGGGCACCGGACGCTCGACGTCTTTCACCTGCAGGACGTCGATGCCGCCGTAGTTGTCGAACCTGACTGCCTTCATGGTGTTCTCCCTGTTTCCGAAGTGGACACCACCGAATCTGGCAGGCCGCGAGCCGCGTAAAAACGGACCGGTTTCCCTAGGACCGGCGATCCCAGGGAGCGCCGGAATGCCAGGCAGCGGGCTTCGGTTGAGTAGGTCATGGCCATGAACCGCGACGATCTCGCCGACTTCCTGCGCCGCTCCCGCGAGCGCTTGCGCCCCGTCGACGTGGGCCTGTCCCCTGGCGCCCGCCGCCGCACGCCGGGCCTGCGCCGCGAAGAGGTCGCCATGCTCGCGGGCATGTCCACCGACTACTACATGCGCCTCGAACAGGCACGCAGCCCGCAGCCATCGACCCAGCTCCTGGGTTCGATGGCGCGTGCGCTCCGCCTGAACGACGACGAGCGCGACCATCTGTACCTGCTGGCGGGTCACCGTCCCCCGGCCGGCCGGCAGGCCGGCGAGCACATCCGCCCCGGCCTGCAGTTCCTGCTGGACCGCCTGAGCGACACCCCCGCACAGATCCTGAGCGACCTCGGCGACGTGCTCGCCCAGAACGCGCTGGCCGAGGCTTTGTTCGGCACGGTCTGCACGACGCGCCCGAAGGACCGCAATATCTTCTGGCGCTGGTTCACCGACCCGGTGCTCCGCGCGGCCTACCCGGTCGAGGAGCACGAGTACTACAGCCGCCAGCACGTCGCCGACCTGCGCGCGGCCGTCGCCAGGCGCGTCGACGACCCTGCCGCGACTGAGCTGGTCAGCCGCTTGCAGGCGGCCAGCCCCGAGTTCTCACGGTTGTGGGAGCTGCACGAGGTCGGCATGCGCCGCCGGAGCAGGCTGCACGTCAAGCACCCGACGATCGGGCTGCTGGAGCTGGACTGCGAGATCCTGCTGACGCCGTCGGAGGATCAGCGGCTCGAGGTGTTCACGGCTCCGCCGGGTACCTCGTTCGGGGAGTACCTGGATCTGCTGCGGGTGGTGGGCCGGGAGGAGTTCCCGGTCAGCGCGTCCACATGAGCGTCGTCCACGACTCGGCCAAGCGCCAGCCGTCAGGCGTCCGCACGACGGTGCAGTCCATGCGCAGACCGCTGGTCCGGTGGGGCGCTTCGCCGTCGCGGTAGAAGTACACGACCGAGTTCGCCGACGTGGCCGCCCGATCCCCGTCGATGTCCGCCAGCAGATCCGTGGTCGTGTGCTGGGTGGACTCCCCCGGCACTTCGGCTTGCCGCATGAACGCGACAACGTTGTCCAGGCCCCGCAATTCGCCGTTGCGCGGCGAGTGCAGTGCGACATCGTCGGTGAACACGGTGGCCGCGTCGTCCCAGCGCTTGTCGTCGAGCAGGCGGGCGAGGCGGGAGAACAGGTCGGCGATCTCGATCCGGTCGGTCATGGCATCCTTCGGTTGTTGGTGCCGCCAACTATACAGTTGGCCGCGCCAACGATGTAAGGTTCCGCCATGGAGGACACCCCCGCGCGCTTGGCCGCGAAGCCGAGCTGGCTGCTCACCCAGCTCGCCGTGCACGCCCACCGGCTCGCCTCCGAGGGCTTCGCCGAGGCGGGCGCGCGCGGCTACCACTACCGCGTCCTGGTCGCGCTGCACGAGTTCGGGGTCGCCAGCCAGGCCGAACTCGGGCGCCGGGTCAGCATGGACCGCAGCGATGTCGTCGCGGCGATCAACGAACTGGCCGAGCGGGGTTTCGTCGAGCGGACCCCGGATCCGGACGACCGGCGGCGCAACATGGTCTCCCTCACCAAAGCCGGTGACCGGCAGCTGCGGCGCCTGGAGCAAGCACTCGACAAAGTGCAGGACGTCCTACTCGAGCCACTGCCGGCCGACGACCGCCAAACCCTGACCCGTTTGCTGACCCGGCTGCTCACCCACCACCAGCAGGGGTCGTGAGTGGTACGGCCGGTTCTAACCGGCCGTACCACTCACGAGCTCGTAGTCGATGTCGAGGATGGTTCGCTCGCCCGGCGCGAGGGTCGTGAGCGGGCCGAGTACCTCGCATTCGACGATGTGGTCGGGTGGGTTGAGGCCGCCGAGCCAGGCGATCGGTTCCGGCTGCGGGGATTCGAGCCAGACTTCCAGCGGGGAGCCGGAATCCGGGTACTCGGCGCCGATGTCCACTGTGAACCGCTGCGTCAGGCTGACCTCGGGGCCGACATGCGTGACCCAGCCGGTGCTGCCGGGAAAGCCCAGTTTGCCCACAGTGGACTGGATGGGGATCACGCCGTCGCGGCACGAGACCGAGCCGATCAGCTCGACCGGCGGACCGTCCAGTCCTACATGGACGACTCCAGGCGGTAGCTGGGTGACGTTCCACAATGCCCAGCGCACCGGGCGTGAGCTGATGTTCACGGCGGTCAGTCGCAAGTGGAATGACGAGGCACCGGGCAGCAGACTGAAATGCCGCGACAGCTGCAACCCGGTCCGGGGATCGGGAGCACTGGTCAGCACCAGCTCTCCGGACACCGTGTACGGGCCGGAATCCAGGACCGGGTCCGGCGGGCCGAGCCACTCGTCCTGGGGCGCGGGCCAGGTCTTGTCGCCGCCGTAGTTGACCCAGTCGCCCATGGTGCCCGACACCGGCGCGGGCGTGTGGCCGATCGGCTGCAGCGAATCGTCCAGCAAGGAAGCGTTGCGCCACAACACTTCCGAGCCTTCGAAGACGAGCGAGAGCAAACGGCCGCCCAGCGCAGGGACGAAGCCCAGGCGCAGGACGCCGTTGTCCAGCCAGATGACCTCTACCATTCGGCGAGGCTGCCGTCGTCGTGGCGCCAGACCGGGTTGCGCCAGGCGTGGCCGGTCTCGTCGGCCCGGCGGACCGCCGCTTCGTCGATCTCGATGCCGAGGCCGGGACCGAGCGGGCGCGTGGCGTGGCCGTCGACGAAGTCGAAGGGCGTGGTGTCGACGAGGTAGTGCACGAGTTCCGTGCCGACGTTGTAGTGCATGCGCAGGCTTTGTTCCTGGATCAGGAAATTCGGCGTCGCGAACGCCACCTGCAGACTCGCCGCGAGCGCGATCGGCCCGAGTGGACAGTGCGGGGCGAGCTGGGCGCCGTAGATCTCCGCGAGTGACGCGATGCGCCGCAGTTCCGAGATACCGCCCGCGTGCGCGGGGTCCGGCTGGACCACGGCGACACCCGCGTCCAGCGCGGGCTTGATGTCCCAGCGCGAGTACAGGCGCTCACCGACCGCGATGGGCACGGTCGAGGCGGAGACCACCGAAGCCAGCGTGCTCCCCTGCAGTTCCGGGACGACCGGTTCCTCGACGAACATCGGCTGGACGTCTTCGAGCATGCGGACCAGGCGGCGGGCCATGGCCGGTGACGCGCGGCCGTGGAAGTCGATCGCGAGGTCGCGGTCCGGGCCCAGCACCGAGCGTGCTTCCTCCGCGCGTGCCACGGCGGCAGCCGCCTCGGCCGGGGTGGCGATCGGCGTCAACGGGCCGGAGACGTTCATCTTCACCGCGGTGAAACCGGCTTCGACCTGCTCGGACACGGCCTCGGCGATGTTCGACGGGCGGTCGCCGCCGACCCACGAGTACACGCGGACGCGGTCGCGGACCGGACCGCCGAGCAGCTCGTGGACGGGGACATCGCGGACCTTGCCCGCGATGTCCCACAAGGCGTGGTCGAAACCGGACAGCGCGCTCGACAGCACCGGGCCGCCGCGGTAGAAACCCGCGCGCCGCAACACCTGCCAGTGGTCTTCGATGCGCAGCGGGTCCTGGCCGATGACGAGCTCGGCCAGTTCGTGCACGGCCGCGCGGACGGTGCCCGCGCGGCCCTCGACGACCGGCTCGCCCCAGCCGCTGACGCCTTCGTCGGTGCTGACCTTGAGGAACAGCCACCGCGGCGCCACGAGGAACGTCTCGATCCCGGTGATCTTCACGCTTTCCCTTTCACGAGGAGTCCTTGGCGGCCGACCAGCCGCCGTCGACCACGAATTCGGCGCCGGTGACGAACGAGGCCGCCGCCGACAGCAGGAACGCGATCACTTCGGCGACCTCCGCCGGATCGCCGAGCCGCCCTGCCGGGGTCGCGGCCGCGCTGCGCGCCCGGTCCTCGGCGCTCACCCTGTCCCAGGCCCTGGTGAGCACCGGGCCCGGCAGCACCGCGTTGACCCGCACCTGGGGCGCGTACTCGACGGCGAGCTGCCGCGCCATCGCCACGAGACCACCCTTGGTCGTCGCGTAGGCGGGATGGCCCGGCAGCCCGAACTTGGCGTGCACCGACGAGACCAGCACGATCGAGCCGTGCCGTTCGATCAGCGACGGCAGGCACGCCCGCACGCCGAGGTACGCGCCGGTGAGGTTGACCTCCAGCTGGCGTGTCCATTCAGGACGGTCCATCTCGTGCAGTGGCTTGACCACGGCCGTGTAGGCGTTGCTGACCAGGCCGGTCACTCCCCCGGCCACCGCCAGCACCTCCTGCCAGGTCTCCTCCGAGGTCACGTCGCCGACGACGGACGGCACACCGAGGTCCACGGGCGCGACGTCCACCGCGACGACCCCGATCCCGGCCGAAGCCAGCCTCCGCACGGTCGCGGCGCCGATCCCCGACGCCGCTCCCGTCACCACCACGCTCGACATCGGCACTCCCTAAAGCTTCGCCTGGTGCACGCGGTCGTCCGGTCCGCGGACCACGACCCACGCCGAGCCGTTCGCGCCCGCGGCCGCGCCGACCGCGCCCACCAGGCTATTGCTCGCGAACTCCGTCCGCTTGAACCAAGTGCCCCACGCGCCGTCGGCCCGGTTGATCTGCCAGAGCGTGTAATCGCTGGCCCGCGCGAACAGGTAGACACGGCCCTCCGTCGCCAGCAGCGTCGGGCTACCGCTGACCACGCCGCCGAGCGTCGCCCAGGAACCGTTCGCGTAGGTCCACACACTGTCGTCCGCGGCACGCACCGCGACCTGCCCGCCCGCCGCGCTCGGCCGCCCGTAGATCGGCTGGTCCTTCGGCGCGCCGATGCTGCTCCAGCCGCTCTGAGCCGTGCGTTTCCAGACCTTGCCGTCCGTGCCACGCCCGGCCAGCGTCCACGAGTTCGGCGAAGTGAAGTCGACCGAAGGCGAGTCGGTCAGCTTGCCGCCGAGGTTGACCCATGGTCCCCAGTTACCCTTCCACGAGGTCCGCTGATAGGCGGCATCGTCGGTGCCGCGCACGAAGACGTCCACCCGGTCGCCGGCGGCGAACGCGGAGGGCTGGCCGAGGATCCGGCCGCCGACCGGGGTCCACTTGCCGGACCAGGTGGTCCCGTTCAGCACCTGCTGCTGCAGCTCACCGCGCTGGTCGCGGACGAACGCGACGGCGTGCGTGTCGTCGGCTCTGGCGATCGCCGGGCTCGCCGAAGCGGTGCCGCCAAGATCGTTGCCCGGCACCAGATCCGTGCCCTTGAGCTGGACGAACACCGTGCCGTGCGCGGGCACCGTCGCGGTGTACGACCCGGTCGCGACACCACGGTCGGCTCGGGCACGCAGGTCACGCACCGACACCTGTCCTCCGAGCCCGGCGTCGGCGAAGTCGACCGTCATCGACGCGGGCGCCTCGCCGCGGTTGAGCAGCGCGACCGCGCGCTTTCCCTTACCGGACAACACCTTGCTGTACACACCGTCCGCGACCCTGACACCCTGGATGGCCAGCGGGTCCTGGTTGACCGCGAGGATCTCGGGGTTCTTCAGCGTCTCGATCATCGACGCCGGGAGCGTGCGCGGGTCGGAGCCGATGATCAGCGGGGAGGCCATCTCCGACCACATCACGAACTGCGTGGTCGACTCCTCCTCGTTGAGTTCGTAGGTGCCCTTTTCGGTCTTGCGCATGGGAATCAGGTAGTCGGGGTCATTGTAGTGACCGGGACCGTTCGCCTCGGGATGCGCGGCGTTGTCGTCCATGTTGCGCAGCATGTCGCGCCAGATGCCCTCGTACGGTGTGCCGAACGCGACGTCGGTGTCCGTGCGCCAGGAGTCCGCGTTGGTCGGCCCGTAGGTGTACGCGATGCCCGCGACCTGGTCGGGACCGTGCGGGACACCCCACACGTCGGTGACCGGGTTGCACAGGTTCAGCAGCATCGGGCGGCCCGCCTTGCGCACGGCCTTGCTGAACTCGGCGAACGCCTGCGCGGGCTTGAGGTTCGCCGCGATACCGCACAGGAAGTCGATCTTGATGGCGTCGAACTTCCAGCGCGCGAACTGCTTCGCGTCCGTCTCGTAGTAGCCGCCGCCACTGCCCGCCGCGCAGTTCTTGCCGTCGGACGGTCCGGCGTCGGTGTAGATGCCCGCGCGCAGGCCACGGTCGTGCAGCCAGCCGACCAACGAGGACAGCCCGGACGGGAATTTCGCCGGGTCGGCGACCAGGTTCCCTTGCGCGTCACGGGGATTCGGCGCGTTCCAGCCGCCGTCGATCCAGATGTACTTGTAGCCCGCGTCCCTCAGGCCGGACGAAATGATGTGGTCCGCGATCGACTTGATCGACGCCTCACTGGGCGCCCCGATCGCGAAGTAGGTGTTCCAGCCCAGGTACGGGGTGGGCGCGAGGCCGCTGTCGTAGTACTCGGGCGCACCTTGGTCGTCACCGGCGCTCGCCGGAACGATCATGGTCGCTCCCAAGAGGACGGTCAGCAGCGCGACGAACATTCTTCGAGCCACGGCGTTGTAGCCTTTCGTCAAGAGACGGGATGCAGCACGGTGAAATCGGCGTCGAACTCAGGCGTCCAGCCGAACGGAAGCCCGACGTGAGCGAGATGGGAAGCGGAAAAACGACGGCCTGATTCATCCACATAGGACTGAGCTTCGAGACCGGTCAGCGGCACCCGTGACAAACGGCCTGGCACGAACGGCGCACCGGTCAGTTCGCCGGTGTTCCACGCCAGCACGACGACCTTGCCATCGGAGCCGATGTACTGCACGGCATCGCGCGACCGGTGGACCTCTCCACTGTGGATGATCTCGCGGATTTCCTTGTACTGGGCGATAAGCACCGAGGCTTCGGCGAGCTGCTCGTCGGTCCACCGCGACAGGTCGGCGCCGATCCCGAGCACTCCGGCCATGGCCAGCACGAACCGGAACCGCAGCGATCGCGGACGCGGGTCGAAGAAGCCGGGCGAGTCGGTCACCCATGAGCTCATCAGATGCGGCGCGTGCGCGAGCAGGAAGCCGTCCTGGATAGCGAGCCGGTCGAGCGGGCCGGTGTTGTCGCTGGGCCACACCACGTCCGCGCGGGCGATGGTCGCCAGATCGGTCCGGCCTCCGCCGCCTGCGCAGGCCTCGACCGTGACGTGCGGATACCGGTCCCGCACATGGTCGAGCAGCCGGTGATAGTTGGCCACGTGCGCGCCGTCGAGCACCGGCTCGCGTTCGGTCGCCGGCCGGTTCATGTCCCACTTCAGGTAGCTGATCGGGTAGGAACCCAGCAACCGGTCCAAAGTGGACCGCAGGAATTCGAACACGTCCTCGCGGCCGAGGTTGAGCAGCAGCTGGTTGCGGATCAGCGTCCGCTCGTGCCCGTCGCGGTGATAGACCCAGTCGGGATGCTCGGCGTACAGCCGGGATTTCGGGCTCACCGACTCCGGCTCGACCCACAGCCCGAAGTCGAGCCCGAGCGCGCGGACCTCCTCGGCGAACTCGCCGAACGACGGATCGGCCGGTTCCCAGTCACCCAGCCCCCCGGTGTCGTCGTCTCGCCCGACGAACCAGCCGTCGTCGACCACGAACAGCTCGACCCCGATCGCGGCCGCCCGTTTCGCGAGCGCCACCTGGCGGTCACGCTGAACGTCGAACCCTGTCGCTTCCCAAGAGTTGTAGAGCACCTTGCGCTGAACGGGCCTGCTCAGCGTCCGCTCGTACTCGTGCCAGACCCGCGCGAGTCCGTCCAGGCCGTCCACGCTGGACGCCAGCGCCAGCCGAGGGCTGGCGACCGTCTCACCGGGACCGACGACGACCGGCGCCAGCCTGCCCGCGCGGATCCTCGTGATCCCGGCGGGCTCGACACTCGCGTCGATCTCCCATGACCCCGACCAGGCGAGCGACACACCCCATGCCTGACCGCCCTCGGCGTCCTGCACGGCCAGCCAAGGCGCGTAGCCGTGGCCGGGCACGCCGAACCGGCTCTCCATCTGGAACCGGCCCGCGGGCAGAACCACCTGCCGCCGCTGGAATTCCTGCGCCCACTGCCCGGACAAAAAGGTCAGCAACGGCTTGCCGGTCGGCACGCAGACCCCGGCCGATCCGAACCGGTCGAGCACCACCTCCTCGTCACCGGTGTTCGTCACCTCGGCCCAGCGCAGCAGCACATCGGTGCCCGCCACCGGCTCGTACTTCAGCTCAACCCGCAAGCTGTCTGCCGAGGACACGAGATCGGCCCCGGAGAACGGGCGCTCCCAGCTCGTCGCGTATTCGATGGGTGCCGCGTCCGCTTCGGTGATGAAGTGGATCTCGCCCTGATTCACGAAGGGGGACGGTCCGTCTTCGACACCGTGCGGGCCCCAAGCGACCAGTTCGCGGGCCGCGACCGTGTAGGAGGTCGTCTTCAGACGGTACGTCGTCATTTCACCGCGCCAATCGCCAGTCCAGAGATGAAGTGTTTCTGGAATCGCAGGAATACTCCCACCGTCGGGATCGCGGCGATCACCGAACCGGCGGCGATGACGTTCCACGTCGACACGTACTGGCCCTGCAGTCCGAGCAATGCCGGGGTCACCGGCATGACGGTTTCGGTGCGCAGCACGGTGATCGCCCAGAGCAGGTCGTTGAACGTCCAGGTGAACGCCAGCGCGCCAAGCGCCGCCAGCGCGGGCCTGGTCAGCGGCAAGATCACCGAAAGGAAGATCCGCACCGGCCCGGCCCCGTCGATCACCGCCGCCTGCTGGATCTCACCGGGGATCGTGCGCATGAACCCCTGCAGCACGAAGGTGTAGAAGCCGAGCCCGAACCCGACCTGCACGATGACCAGCGCGGTCAGCGTGTCGTAGATCCCCAGCAACTCGGCCAGTTTCGACACCGGGACCAGCAGGATCTGCGGCGGCAGGAGGTTTCCGCCGAGCATCAGCAGCAGGATCGTCCGCCGGAACGGGATGTCGAACCGGCTCAGCGCGAACGCCGCGGCCGCGCTCAGCCCCAGCGCGAAGAACACCGTCGGCAGGGTGACCACGAGACTGTTCAGCATCGCGCGTGACTCGCCGCCCGCGTTCCACGCCTCGCCGAACGGCGCCAGCGTGAACGACCGCGGGAAGCTCCCGAGCCCGTTGGCCGCGACGTCTTCGAAGGACCGGATGCTCGTGAGCAGCACCAACGCGATCGGCAGCAGCCACAGCACCGAAAGCGTCCCGGCGCCCGCGTGGAACAGGAAGGTCCGCCGCTTGCTCATACGGTGTCCTCCTTGAAGGCGCGGATGAGGTACGTGACGATCACGCCGAACGCCAGCACGAAGATCACCACGGCCAGCGCGGAGGCGTAGCCGAGCCGCAAAGACTGGAACGCGGTCGCGTACATGTACGTGCTGAGCAGCTCCGACGAGTGGTACGGCCCACCCTTGGTCATCGCCCACACCACGTCGAACGAGCGCAGCGAGTCGATCACGATCACCGACAGGATCACCGAGTTGACGCCGCGCAGCTGCGGCCAGGTGACATACCGGAACTGCTGCCAGCGCGTCACGCCGTCGAGTTTCGCGGCTTCGTAAAGCGCGGGGTCGATGCCCTTGAGCCCGGCGAGATAGAGCACCATCACGTAACCGAGCTGCCGCCACAGCGCGGGCACGAGCACCGCGTACAGGGCGGTGTTCGAGTCGGCGAGCCACGCGTGTTGCCAAGATTCGAGTCCTAAGGCGCCCAGGAGCTTGTTGATCAATCCATCGGGTTGATAAAGCCCCTGCCAGATCAGCGACGTCGCGACCAGCGAGAACACCACCGGCGTGAACAGCGCGGCACGGTAGAACCCGACGCCGCGCCGTTCGCGCTGCAGGAACATCGCCAGCCCGAGGCCGCCGACCGCCGAGAGCCCGCCGAAGAGCACCAGCCAGATCAGCGTGTTCAGCGCCGCAGTCCGGAACGTCGGGTCGCCGAACATCTCGGCGTAGTTGCCGAATCCGGTCCACTCGGGCGCCGAGACGCCGTCCCAGCTGGTCAGCGAGAGGTAGAAACCCTGCAGAGCGGGCCAGAAGACCCAGAACCCCTCGACGACCAGCGGCACCAGCACGAAGGCGAGCAGCACGGGCGGCAAGCCGCGGCGGCGTTGCCGCTGGGACCGGGCGGCGGCTCGGACCGGCGTGGCCAGAGCCGTCACGCCGACCAGACCTTCTGCGCCGCCGCCTGCCATTCGGTGAGGATCGAGGGCAGTTCCTGCGGCTTCTGGATGAACCGGATCAACGCCGCGTCGGCCGTCGGCTGCAGCGCGTCGCTCGAGTCCCTGTTGAAGAACTGCGTGAGATCCTTGGCCTCCTGCAACATCTTCCGGCCCTTGGCGACCAGCGGCGTGCCCGCGTCCTTGGCGTCAGGATGCGTCGGCAGCGCGGTGCCCGAGGAGTTCTTGATGTAGAGCTCCTGCGCCTCGGCGGTGGCGACGTACTTCAGCCACTCCTTGGTCGCGTCGAGATGCGCCGTCTTCGAGCTGGCGAAGAACCCGTCGGCCGGGCCCTCTTCGACCACCGGCACGGCCGTGTCGAGCACCGGGAACTGGAAGAAGTCGAGGTCGTCGAGCACGTCCTTGGGCGCGGCGTCGGTGAAGAAGGTGCCGGTCAGCACCATGCCGGTGCGGCCCTGCAGCAACGACGTGGTCGCGTCCTGGAACGCGATCGCGGTGCCACGCGAGTCGAAGTACGGCAGCGCGGTCTTCCATTGCTCGAAGACCTTGACCACGCGCGGGTCGTCGAAGCGGCTTTTCCCTGCCAGCAGGTCGCGGTGGTACTGGGCGCCGTTGATCCGGATGTTGAGGTAGTCGAACCACGCCGACGCGGTCCAGGGCGTGTTGCCACCCGCGCCGATGCCGATCGGCTCGACGCCCTTGGCCTTGAGCGTTTCGCAAAGCGCGAGGAACTCGCTCCAGTTGGTCGGCGCCTGCACGCCCCACTTCGCGAAGTTCGACTTGCGGTAGAAGAAGCCCCACCAGTAGTAGGTGGTCGGCACGAAGACGAGCTTGCCGGTGCCGTCGCCGCTGAGGTTGCGGAACGTGTCGCTGTAGGAGCCCATGGTCTGCCAGACATCGCCGACGTCGAGCAGCAGGCCCTTGCGCGCGTAGCCGGCGAGGATCGAGCCGGGGTACCAGGTGTAGGTGTCGGGCGGGGTGGCCGAGGTGAGGTAGCTCGGCAGCTGCGTCCGGAAGGTCTCGGACGCGACGGTGTTGACCGTGGCCGACGCGCCGCCGCGGTCGCTGAAGGCCTTCGCGAGCGCCTCGATGGCCACCTTGGCCTGGGCGGAGGACAGGTTCGACTGGACGGTCACCGCGCCTGCCGCCTGCTTCACAGGCCCCGAGGTCGCCGAAGTCGCACAGCCGCTGAGCAGGGCGGTCGAGCCCACACCGAGCAGGAAACCCCGTCGAGTGAGGCCTGGACTACGCCGTTGGGTCAGGCCGGATTCGTTCATGCGGCCAGACTGCGACCCGGGTCACAGCCTGTCAAGATTAATTCGTAATTTATTAGCTAAACTCATGACCGGAGCCCGTACTATCGTGACGGTTCCCCTCACCCGAAAGGACGCGAGTGATCCCGAACCGGCCACGAGGCCTGCACGGCCAGACCGTCGAGCTGCTCGCCAGCCGGATCCTGTCCAACGAGTTCGCCGAGGGAACGGTCCTCGACCTCCCCGCGCTCCGCGCCGAACTGGACGTCAGCCTCACCGCGCTCCGCGAAGCACTGAAGGTCTTGACCGCCAAGGGAATGATCGACGCCCGCCAGAAACGCGGCACCTTCGTCCAGCCCCGCACCCGCTGGAACATGCTCGACGCCGACGTCATGCGCTGGCAGACCGCGGCAGCCGCGGCCACCGACCCCGACCTCTTCGACGAGCTCACCGAGGTCCGCGCGGTCGTCGAACCCGCGGCCGCCCGCATGGCCGCCGAGCGCGCCGACGCCGCGGACCTGCGCGCGCTGGCCGACGCGCTGCGCCGCATGGGCGAGGCCGGCTCGGACCTCGACGCGATGGTCGCCGCGGACCTCGAATTCCACCGGCTGCTGCTGGCCGCGACGCACAACAACTTCCTGCTGCAGATCGAGCGGGTGATCGCGATCGGGCTGGCCGAGCGGGACAAGCTCGTGCACGGCACCGCTCAGGCGGACGACCCGGTGCCCAGTCACCAGGCGGTCTACAACGCTATCGCGGCGCGCGACCCCGAGGGCGCCGAGACCGCCATGCGCGCGCTGGTCGACAAGTCGAGCGCGGACCTGAAGCAGGCCAAGCGCGGCCGGTGAACGAGACTCACGAGTCGAAGACCACGCGGCGCAGCTGCCAGAGCTGGAACCCGGCCAACGCGATCGCCGAAACCGCGCCCAGCACCATGGCCGCGACGAACTGCGCCGGCCCCGAAGTCGCCGTGCTCAGCACCGCGTACCCGGCGAGCACGAACAGCAGCGGCGCGACGGCCGCGACAATCGCGGGCGTCACCGCCACCCGTGCGAGATGCCGGCGTGAAAGCACCGCCGCGACCGCGAACCCGAAGGCCGCCACCAGCAGGCAGGCGCCGATCGTGTCGCTGAAGCGATGCCACCCGAGCGAAACCGTCGCTGCCGAAACCCAGGCGACCCCGAAACCACCCGCGATCAGCACGAACGACCGGAACCGGCGCGGCAGCACGATCGCCAGCGCGACCACCACCGCCATGGCCGCCGTCACATGGCCGCTGGGGAAACTGTTGTGCGAGGCCACGCGATGCTCACCCAGGTCAGGGCGTTCCAGCACGTAGAGCTTGAGGATCTGCGAAACCACCACCGGACCGGTCAGCGCGATCAGTCCGGCGACGCCGAGTGAGAAACGGCGGCGTACCAAGGAGATCAGCACGATCGACACGCCGGCCGCGCCGAGCAGCACGATCATGTCCACCTGGCGCAGCGGCTGCGACCAGTCCGATGTGGACTGTCCGAGCTGGGCGTTGCGGACCGCGCCGTTCTCCACCTGCTGGCCGCTCGCCGTGTGGACGAAGAGCAGATACGCCGCGACGAAGGCGAGTGCGAAACCGGCCGCGCCGCCGAGCAGCGCGAGTGAACGGGAGACCGAGGGGGCCGTGATGGCGTGTTTGGGTGCGGAAGCCGTGCTCCTGTTTTCCAAGGTGAGGACCATGACACCGACTCTGCAAGGCGGAGTTAGTGATCACGTCCGCGCATTGTCATGGTTTCGCTACAAGATCGGCCTGAGTCGCGAATTCGGCAAAACATCCGAATAATGGCCGCTGTGGCAGTGGTTTTGGTGATCGAAGACGACCCGGCGATCCGGGAAGGGCTGGAACTGGCCCTGCGCCGTCAGCAACACGTGGTCTATACCAGTGAATCCGGGGAACTCGGGCTGGAAACCCTCAAGAGCGCGCAGCCCGACATCGTCGTGCTCGACCTCATGCTGCCGGGCATCGACGGGTTCGAGACCTGCCGCCGGATCCGGGCCTCCGGCGAGGTGCCGATCATCATGCTCACCGCGCGCAGCGACGACTTCGACGTCGTCGCCGGGCTCGAAGCGGGCGCGGACGACTACGTGGTCAAGCCGATCGAGCCGCGGGTGCTCGACGCGCGCATCCGCGCGGTGCTCAGGCGCGCGGTCGCCGAACGGCCGCCCGCCGACCAGCCCGCCACGGAGAAGCACGGTGACCTGGAGATCGACCGGGCCGGGCTGCTGGTCACCAAGGCAGGCGAGCCGGTGCCGCTGACGCCGACCGAGCTGAAGCTGCTGCTGGAGCTGTCCCGCACGCCCGGCCAGGTCTACAGCCGCCAGCAGATACTGGCGGCCGTGTGGGATCACGACTACCTCGGCGACTCGCGGCTCGTCGACGCCTGCGTACAGCGGCTGCGCTCGAAGATCGAGGACGTGCCGTCGCACCCTGAGCACGTCCAGACCGTCCGGGGCTTCGGGTACCGGTTCGGCAAGTCGTGATCACGGTCAGGCAATGGGTCTCGGGACTGCGGCCCAGGCTGGTCGCCGCGTTCGCGATGATGACGATCGTCGGCGCGGTGGCGGCGTCCGGCGCGATGTACCTCTCCGCGCGCACCAGCATCCTCAAAGGGGCGCAGGACCCCGGGATGGAGCAGCTCAACGACCAGGTCAAGGCGTTCCTGCCCAGGCTGGAAGTGCCACCGTCGACCGAGACACTCCGGACCTTCGCCGGGACACTCAAGACCAACGCCGTGATCGTCTACAAGAACCAGCGCTACGGCTCCGGGCCCGCGATCCAGGAACTGCCGGGCGACCTGCGCACCCAGGTCGCGGCGAGCACCAGTACCCAGTTCCAGCGCGTGGTCGACTCGAGTGGCTCTGCCGTGGTCTTCCTCGGCATCCCCGTGCTGCAGCGGGCCGCGGACGGCACGGTCAAGCACACCGGGATCGAGGCCTACGCGCGCATGCCGCTCAGCACCCAGCAGGCCGCGATCGACGAGCTGGCCAGCCAGGCGTGGCAGACCGCCGCGCTGGCGCTCCCGCTGGCCGTCGCGCTCGCGCTGCTCGCCGCGCGCCAGGTGCTCCGGCCGGTGCGCGCGCTCAACACCGCCGCCCGCGAGCTCGGGCACGGCAACCTCGACGTCCGGCTGGAGCCGAAGGGGTCCGACGAGCTGGCCGAGCTGGTCAGCACGTTCAACACCACCGCGGCCGAGCTGGACAGGACGGTCGGCGAGCTGCGCGCGATGGAGGCCGACGCGCGGCGGTTCGTCGCCGATGTCTCGCACGAGCTGCGCACCCCGCTGGCCGCGATGAACGCGGTCACCGACGTGCTCGACGAGGACGCCGCGCAGCTGCCGCCGGACACCGCGGTCGCGGCCAGGCTCGTGTCCGAGGAGACCAAACGGCTCACCCGGCTGGTGCAGGACCTGGTCGAGATCTCCCGGTTCGACGCGGGCCGCGCCGAGCTCGTCGCCGACGAATGGGAACTGGCGACCGCGATCCGCGACACACTGGAGGCCCGCGGCTGGCGCTCCGGCACCGGCCTCGTGCTCGACCTGCCCGAGGGGATCACCGCCTGGGTCGACCGGCGGCGCCTCGACCTGATCGTGGCCAACCTGGTCGGCAACGCGCTGCGCCACGGCAGGCCGCCGGTCGAGATCGCGCTGCGCGGGGACGAGCGGGAGGTGCGGATCGAGGTGACCGACCACGGGCCCGGCATCGAGCCGTCGATCCTGCCGCATGTGTTCGACCGGTTCACCAAGGCCGACAGCGCACGCGCGCGGTCGGAGGGCAGCGGGCTCGGCCTGGCCATCGCGCAGGAGAATGCCCGGCTGCACGGCGGCGTGATCGAGCCGTCCAACACCGGGAGCGGCGCCAGGTTCGTGCTGCGGATTCCCAGGAGGCACCCATGAAACGGCTGGTCGTGGCGCTCGCCTTGCTGCTGTCCGGCTGCGGCGTCCAGGCGACCGGCGCGGTCCCGATGGGCCCGGCTCCGACCTTCGTCCCGCGCGGGGAGACCTCCGGGCTCGCCCCCGCCGACCTGGTGCTCTTCTTCGTGGTCGACGGCCACATCCAAGGGGTCGCGCGGCCCTCGAACGGCCGCAACTCGCTCTCGACCGCGCTCACGCTGCTGCTGAAGGGACCGGACGCCGAGGAGATGAAACGCGGGATGGTCACCTTCCTGCCCACCTCGAGTGGCTCCGTCGCCTACGAAGTCGCCGACATGCTGACCCTCAAGCTGCCGTTCGCGCTGAAAGGCCTGACCCCGCTGGCCACCAGCCAGCTCGCGTGCACGGCGCTGACCGCGCTCAACGTGAGTGGCATAGGGACCGCACGGCCCGATCTCGTCACGCTGAGCGGTGCGGACGGCGCGGTCACCCAACGCGGATGTGACGGATAAGCTCCGTCACCAGTACGTTTCCGCCAAGTACCGGTTGATCCTTCTCCTACGCCGTCGGGGGATCTCTGCCCGCGTAGTGACTTCTGAAGGAGAACCATGGCCGACACTGTGGACGCCGGCCTGCGGCGCACCATCACGCTGCCGCAGGCACTGAGCATCTCGTTCCACCAGATCGTCGGCGGTGGCGTGATCGCGCTGACCGGCGCGGCCATCGCGATCACCGGCACCGGCGCGCCGGTCGCGTACCTGATGGCGGCGCTGACGGTCATCCTCTGCTCGATCCCGTACGCGGCGGTCGGCAGCGCGCTCCCGGTGACCGGGGCACGCTACAGCTACGCGGCGCGGCTCATCGGCCCGTCGGCCGGGTACCTGACCATGCTGCTGGCGGTGATCGTCACGACCCAGCTGAGCCTGATGGCGCTCACCGCGGCCGAATACGTGCACGCGCTGTCGCCGTCGATCCCGGTCGCGCCGTTCGCGCTCGGCCTGCTGACCGTGTTCTTCGTGGCGAACCTGTTCCAGATCAGCTTTTCGAACCGGCTGGGCCTGGTGCTCGCCGGGATCATGCTGGTGGCGTTCGGCGCCTACGCGATCACCGGGATGAAGCAGGTCCGCTGGTCGGCGGTGACCGAGGTGGCGCCGAACGGCGTGGGCCAGCTGCTGGCCGCGGCGGCGCTGCTGACCTTCGCCACCAACGGCGGCACCTACGTCGCCGAGATGGGCCGTGAGATGAAACGGCCGGGCCGTGACATCCCGCTGGCGATCATCGGCGGCACGGCGGCGGCCGCGATCCTGTACTTCCTGATGGCGCTGCCGTCCGTGGCGATCCTGCCGGTTTCGGAGACCGCGGGGCAGCCGATGACGGTGGTGGCCAAGCACATCCTCTCGTCGGGCTGGTTCGCGTTCTTCGTGCTCGGCGGCGCGGTGGTCTCGGTGATCGGGCACATCAACGCGCTGATGATGGCCGCCACCAGGCCGGTGCTCGCGGCCATCGGCGACGGCTGGTTCCCGCGCCGGGCGGGCGCGCTGAACCGCTACGGGACCCCGCACTGGCTGCTGTTCGGGCTGTACCTGATCGGGATCGCGCCGGTCATCGGCGGGTTCAGCATCGAAGCGCTGGCCGGTGCGGCGTCGATCGCCGAGATCGTGGCACTCGCGGTGATCATCACGGCGTCCTTGCGGCTGCGCAAGCGTTTCCCCGCCGAGGAGGCCGCGGCCCCGTTCCGGCTCAAGCCGCTGGCGCACCGGGTGCTGGTCGGGATCGGGCTGTGCGTGCTGGCGGTGGAGGCCTGGGTGCTCGGCAAGCAGCTGACCACGTCGATCGCGGTCGCGCTGATCGCCTGGCTGGCCGGTGGCCTGGTGTGGTGGGCGGTGCGGCGCAAGCGGGTGTCCACGAGACATGCCCTAGGGTTCGAGGGTGAGACGCAAGCTCCAGCCGCCGTTACCGCAGCGGCACGGCCTGGACCCGGCCCGGCTGAAGATGCCGGCTGAGGGTCCCTGGCTGACCCTGCGCGAGCACCTGGTCGAGCGGCTGCCGCGGCTCGATCCGGCACGGCTCGACGAGATGCTGGAACTGGGCGGGATCGTCGGGCTCGACGGCCCGCTCGGCCCGGACGCGCCGTTCGTGCCGAACTCGTTCATCTGGTTCCACCGTGACCTGCCGGTCGAGGTGCCGGTGCCGTTCGACATCGGCATCGTGCACCGCGACGAGCACCTGCTGGTGGTCGACAAACCGCATTTCCTGGCGACCATCCCGCGCGGGCAGCACATTCTCGAAACCGCGCTCGTGCGCTTGCGTCGCTCGCTCGATCTGCCTGCGCTGAGCCCGGCGCATCGGCTGGACCGGGTCACCGCCGGTCTGGTGATGTTCGTGATCACGCCCGCGCATCGCGGCGCGTATCAAAACCTGTTCAAAGACCGCGTGGTGCGCAAGGAATACGAGGCGATCGCGGCATACGACCCCACGATCCCCTTGCCGACGACCGTGCGCAGCCGGATCGTCAAGGAGCGCGGCGTGATCACCGCGTACGAGGTGCCCGGCGAGCCCAACGCGGAAAGCCGCGTCGAACTCCTGGAGCACCGCGGTGACCTGGGGCGTTACCGGCTGACGCCGCACACCGGGCGCACCCATCAGCTGCGGCTGCACATGAGCGGGCTCGGGCTGCCGATCGTCAACGACGACTTCTATCCGGTGCTCCACGAGACGCCGCTCGACGATTTCTCCAGCCCGCTGCAATTGCTCGCGAAGACGCTGGAATTCACCGATCCGCTCACCGGGGAACCCCGCCGGTTCGAAAGCCGCTCGACACTTTCCGCGTGGCCCGTGTCAGCGCCACGTTGAGTGGGTACTTCGTTTCCATGGCACCGCACTGGAATGGACGAGTACAGGACCCGCGTCCGCCGGTCAGGCCGGGCAACGCCTTCGATGTGCGGCTGCCTGCCGAACCCCGGCAGCTGGCGCTGCTGAGGACGGTGACCGAAGGCGTGGCCGAGCGCGCGGGGTTCGCCCCCGACGGCATCGCCGACCTGAAGATGGCGGTGGACGAAGCCTGTTCGCTGCTCATCACGGTCGCCAGCCCGCTCGAGGCGCTGCGGTGTCGATTTCGGACACTCGGGGGCGAGGTGCGCGTGACCGTCACGGCGCCGACGCTGTGGGCGGCGGACACCACGTCGTTCGGCTGGCGCATGCTGAAGACGCTCGCGGGCTCGCTGTTCGCGAACCTGAGCCCGCCGCTCGCGCGGATCGAGTTCACGCAGCACGCGTCGTCGTGAGTGGGACACCACCTGAAACTGGGGGTTGGCCGTGCCCCACCCACGACTGATCGACGACCGGGCCGCGGGGTGCTCACGCAGGTCCTCGCCCGTCCGGGACTAATTTACTAACTATCACCACAGCCGGGCAAGAATTTTGATCTTTCCTGAAAAGACTTGTCATTTCACGCTGGGTGTGCGAGGCGGTCACAGGTCTACCATGTTCCAACTGTGGACTGGGCTGCCGTCGAAGCAGTGCGGGAGGCCCCGCTGGGCGACCCGGCCTTCGATGACGAAGCCGGCCACGGTGTCGTGCGGAAACTGCGCGGCGTGCGGTACTCGGTCGGCGACAACATCGACGTCGAAGGCCAGTGGACTCGCAGCGGCACACCGGGCCTCGGCCATCGCTTGCCGGTTGAAGACGCGAGCGTGGTGGCCAGGCTGCGCCGGGCGGGCGCCGTCCTCACGGGACGGACGCGTGTCGACGAACTCGCTTGGGGCGTCACGACTCCCGGCTGCGCCCATCCGCTCGACCCACGCCGGAACGCGGGCGGGGCCAGCGGCGGCGCGGCGGTCTCGGTCGCCGACGGCACGGCCGCACTGGCGCTGGGCACCGACACCGGCGGCTCGCTCCGCGTCCCGGCCGCACTCTGCGGGGTCGCAGGCCTGCGCCCGACGGCGGGCACGGTCTCGCGGCGCGGCGTCACCCCGCTCGCGCCCTCGCTGGACACCGTCGGCCCGCTCGCGCGCACGGCCGCCGAGTGCCTGGCCGCGTACCGCGTGCTCGGCGGGATCGTCACCCCGGCGCCCGAGAACGTCGACGGCCTGCGGGTCGGCTGGCCGGGTCACCTCTGGGAACACCACGTCAGCCCTGCCGTCGCGGCGGTGCTCGCGCACACCGCGGCCGGCTTGCGGGCGGCCGGGGTCGACCTCGTGACGATCGCGCTGCCGCTCGCCCGGTCACACGCGCAGGCGGCGGCCTCGGTGATCACGCTGGCCGAGGCCGCGGCACTGTGGTCCGGGCCGCTCGCCGGGCAGCCGGACGGCCTGACCGAGCCCATGTCCGCGCTGATCCGCGAGGGCGCCCTGGTGTCCACAACGGACTATCTGCGCGCGCTGCGAGTGACGGCCGCCGTCCGCCGTGAGCTTGAGGAAGTCCTTTCGCGGCAAGGGCTTTCGGCGTTGCTGGTGCCGACCGTCCCGGTCACCGCCACCTGGGAGGACGCGACGTCCGTCTCGGTGAACGGTCACGCCGAGCCACTCGAGTCGGCGTACACGCGGCTCACCGCGCTCGCCTCGGTCACCGGCCACCCGGCGCTCAGCGTGCCGGCGGGCACCGACGGCGACGGCCTCCCGATCGGCGCCCAGCTCATCGGCCCGCCACACGGCGAAGCGGCACTCTGCCTACTAGGCAGCGCCATCGAGCGCCCGTTGAGGTTCCCCCGATAGGTATCTCTTCTCAATACTTAAGAAGCACTCAGGTAGCTGCCCTAAGATCACGAATCGTGGCCAGGACAGGCGAAGACGAGCGGGTGACCGCACTGGCGATCGCGGCCGGCCGCGGCGACCGGAAAGCACTCGAAGCCTGGGTACGGGCCACGCAGGCGGACGTGTGGCGCTTCCTCGCCCATCTCACCGAACCCCGCTCGGCCGACGACCTCACCCAGGAGACGTACCTCCGCGCGTTCCAGAGCCTCCGCCGGTTCGCGGGCCGGTCCTCGTCGCGCACCTGGCTGCTGTCGATCGGCCGTCGCGTCGTCGTCGACCAATACCGCGCCGCGAGCGCCCGCCCGAAAATCTCCGGGCACACCGACTGGGAGACCGCCGCCGAGCGCCAGGCCCCGCGCGGCTCCGGCTTCGAGGACCTGGTCGAGCTCGGTCTCCTGCTCGACGCGCTCCCCCAGGACCGCCGCGAGGTGCTGGTGCTGACGCAGGTGCTCGGCCTCTCCTACGACGAAGCCGCCGAGGTCTGCGGCTGCCCGGTCGGCACCATCCGCTCTCGCGTGGCCAGGGCCCGCGAAGACCTGCTCTCCGCCACGACCGCACAGGCCAACGACGCGATGTGATATCTGAACATCTGATCATGTGTTGACCCTTGAAACGATGGCGGATGCGGCGTTCACTGAGTGACGTGCATATCCCCGACGGATACCTGAGCCCCGCGACCTGCGCCGTCGGCTACGCGGTGGCGGTGCCCGCGCTGGCGGTGGCCGTGCGCAAAGTGAAGACCGTCGTCAAGACGCGGCAGGTGCCGACGCTGGCGATGTTCTCCGCGGTCAGCTTCCTGGTGATGATGTTCAACATCCCGATCCCCGACGGGACCACCGCGCACGCGGTCGGCGCCGGGGTGATCGCGATCGTGCTCGGGCCGTGGGCGGCGATGATCGCGGTGGCGGTCGCGCTGCTCTTCCAGGCCTTGCTCTTCGGCGACGGCGGGGTGCTCGCGTACGGCGCCAACGTCGCGAACATGGCCGTGGCCATGCCTTTCGTGGCGTACGGCCTGTACAAGCTGATCTCCGGGAAGTCCGAGCTGACCAGCCCGCGCCGGGTGCTCGCCGCGGCGGTCGGCGGATACGTGGGCATCACCGTGGCCGCGCTGCTGACCGGCATCGAACTCGGCATCCAGCCGGACCTGTTCCACGACGCGGCGGGCGCGCCGCTGTACTCGCCGTATCACCTGTCGCAGACGATCCCCGCGATGCTGCTGGCGCATCTGCTGGTCGCCGGGTTCGCGGAGGCCGCCCTCAGCGGCGGGGTCGTCGCATACCTGCAGCGGGCGAACCTGCCGTTGCTGCGGACCAACGAATCCGAGCTGAAGCGGCCTTGGGTGGGATGGGCCGCGATCGGGACCCTGGTCGTGCTGACACCGCTGGGCTTGCTGGCCTCGGGCGAGGCGTTCGGGGAGGACGCGCCGGAAAGCGCCAGGGTCTGGACCACGATCCCGTTCGACGGCTACGACTTCGGCGGGCCGCCCTGGCTGGCGTACGTGGTGTGCGCGGTGATCGGGGTGGCCGTGGTCGGGGCGACGGTGTTCCTGATCGGCAAGGTCAGGACCAGGCGGTGACGACACCCGCCTGGCTGCTCGAACGCGAGCCCGCGCTGTGCCCATGCGGCTGTATCGGCAAGCGCGCCAAGGGTTCCTTCGTCGAGAAGACGTTGAAGGGTGGCGCGAACCTGTTACGGCAAATGCTGTTCTCGGAGGATTTGGCGCGGCACAACGGTTTCCTGCAACGCCTCGATCCCCGATCGAAGATCGCTGCCGTCTTCGGGCTGCTCATCGCGGTGGGCTTCACACACAAGCCGTGGCTGCTCGCCGCGTTCTACCTGGCGACGCTCGGGCTCGGCGCGCTGTCAGGGTTGCCGGTACTGTTCTTTCTGAAGCGGGTATGGCTGTTCGTGCCGATCTTCACCGGAATCATGGTCCTTCCGGCGACACTCAGTCTCGTCACGCCCGGCCGGATCGTGCTGACGCTGTGGCACTGGAACGGTCACCCGCAGGGTTTCACCGCGCAGGGCCTGAACTCGGCGCTGCTGATCGTGCTGCGGGTGGCGGTCTCGGTCTCACTGGTGATCTTGCTCAGTTCCACGACCTCGTGGCCGCGCCTGCTCGCCGGCTTGCGCGGCCTGGGCGTGCCGAGGATGTTCGTGCAGATCGTCGGGATGGCGTACCGGTATCTGTTCCACCTGCTCACGGCCGTCCTGGAAATGTACGAGGCACGCAAAGCACGCTCAGCGGGCAGGCAGCGGCACGATCGGGCGGCGCGCCGGTTCGTCGCGGCTTCGGCGGGGGCGATACTCGGGAAGGCGCACCACATGGCCGAAGAAGTCCACCAGGCCATGGTTTCGCGGGGTTACCGTGGCTGAACCGTTGCTGCGCTGCGAAAACCTGCGCTTCGCCTACCTCGACCGGTTCACCGCACTGGACGGCGTCTCCCTCGAAGTCCACGCGGGCGAGCGGCTGGCACTCCTCGGCGCGAACGGCTGCGGCAAGTCGACGCTGCTCAAGATCCTCGACGGACTGCTTTTCCCGGATTCGGGCCGCTACACGGCTTTCGGCCATGAGATCACCGAAGATCTGCTGGAGGACGAGCAGTTCTCGGCCGCGTTCCGCGGGCGGGTGGGCTTCGTGTTCCAGAACTCCGACGCCCAGGTCTTCTCCCCCACGGTCGCCGAGGAAGTCGCGTTCGGACCGTCACAACTCGGGCTGGCCTCGGTGGAGACCAGGGTCGCGGACGTGCTCGCGATGCTCGGGATCACCGACCTCGCCGACCGGACCCCCTTCCAGCTTTCGGGCGGCCAGAAGAAGAAGGTCGCCATCGCGAGCGTGCTCGCCATGAACCCCGAGATCCTCCTGTTCGACGAGCCGACGGCCGCACTCGACCCGCGCAGCCGCCGCTGGCTCATCGACCTCATCGAGCAACTCGCGGCCGCGGGCAAGACGATCGTGCACGCCACACACGACCTCGACATCCTCCCGCGCATCGCGGACCGCTGCGTGGTGTTCGGCGAGGACCACCGGATCGCGGGCTCGGGCTCCCCGCACGACCTGGACCCAGCGTTGCTGACCCAGGTGAACCTGGTCGGCTGAGGCTTGGGTCGTGAGTGGTATGGCCGGTTCTAACCGGCCTAAACACTCACGAGATGTTGTCGGCGAGCCAGTCGTGGATCCGGGCCGCGACGACCTGCCAGGCCGCGTGGTGCAGCAGCACGTCGTCATGCCCGGCCGACTCGAGCACGAAGTACTCCGACCCGAGCACCGTCGCGAGTTTCTCCTGCGAGGCGGGCGCGCACATCCGGTCCTTGCCGCCTGCGACCACCAGTGACGGCACGTCGAACGCGTCGAGGTCGACCTCGAGTGAGCTCGTCGCCGCCTGGCGGACCGCGACCGGTGACTCCGCGGTCAGCAGCCGGGTGTAGCGGCGTGCCGAGACCTCGTCGAGCGAGGTGAAGAAGAGCTCGCGCGCGCGGGCCAGCGGGAGCGGCGGGACCAGTTGCTTCATGTCGACGGGGAACTCGCCCGCTTCGGACGGCTCGCCTTCGCCGATGCCGGCGGGGAGGACGGGAGTCAGCAGTACGAGCCCGGCGACGGCGTTCGAGGTCGCGTAGGCCATGGACGCGGCCGCGCCCATGCTGTGGCCGACCAGCAGTGGCGGGCCGTCCGCCAGTGACGAGACGATGGCGATCTCGGTGGTGACGTCGCCGATGCCGCGCTTGAGAAAGGTTTCAGCGTCGGTCTTGCGGGAGCGGCCGTGGTTGAACCAGTCGAAGGCGAGGCACTCCCAGCCGCGGTCGGCGAAGAACGGCAGCAGATGGTCGAAGCTCCACGACGCGTGCTGGCCGCCGTGCACGAAGACGAGCGGCGGCCTGCCGGGGGTCTCCTCGTCCGGCCGCGCGTGGATCACCCACACGCCGTCCTGTTCGTATTCCTCGACCGCCATCTGCCATCCCCTCGGTACGCGCTTCGTGCGCTCCAAGCCTAGGGGTCGGATGCTACGTTCGGGTGGATTGTCGCGAGCGAGCTGCGGACCAAGCTCATGTCGGACGGCTCGATCGGCGTGTCGCAGTGCGCGCAGACGGTCTTGGGCTCGAGGATCTCGCCGCAGGCGTGCCGCCAGACCGTGGGCGGCGGCCCCTCGGTGACATGCCGGTCGCCCCAGTGCATCAGCTGCACCAGGACGAGGTTGAGCGAGCGGCCCGCCTCGGTGAGCACGTACTCGAAGCGCGGCGGGCGCAGCTCGTACTGCTTCTTCTCCAGCAGCCCGGCGTCGACGAGCTTGCGCAGGCGGGTGGCGAGGATGTCGCGGCTGGCGCCGGTGTTGTGCGCGATCTGGTCGAACCGGCGGACGCCGAAGAAGACCTCGCGCAGCGCGAGCAGGCTCCAGCGCTCACCGACGACCTCGAGCGCGTTCGCGATCGAGCATTCCCTGGCTTGTTTCGCCATCCCCCGACTCTAACCCGAGTCGGTCTTGATTTCCAACCGAGGTGGTGCGACCGTTAGTTGGACTTTCCAACTCACTTCTGGAGGCAGTCATGCGTGACGCGGTCATCGTGGACGCCGTCCGCACGCCGATGGGCAAGGGCAAACCGGGCGGCGCCCTGCACGGGGTGCACCCGGTGAACCTCTTCGCCCACGTGCTCGAGCGGCTCGTGCGCCGCACTGGTGTCGACCCGGCGCTGGTGGACGACGTCATCGGCGGCGCCGTCGACCAGGTCGGCGAGCAAGCGCAGAACACCACGCGCTGGGCGGTGCTCAGCGCGGGCTTCCCGGACACGGTGCCGGCCACCACCATCGACCGGCAGTGCGGCAGCAGCCAGCAGGCCGTCCACTTCGCCGCGCAGGGGGTCATGTCCGGGGCGTACGACGTGGTCATCGCGGGCGGCGTCGAGTCGATGAGCCGGGTGCCGATGTGGTCGAACGTGCCGCCCGGCAGCGACCCGTTCGGGCCAGGCATCGCCGAGCGCTACCCGGAAGGCCTTGTCCCGCAAGGGATCAGCGCCGAGCTAATCGCCGCCAAGTGGTCACTGCGCCGCGAGGCGATGGACGAGTTCGCCGCCCAGTCGCACCACAAGGCCGCGCTGGCACACGCCCATGGCCGGTTCGCGAGCCAGGTCGTGCCGATCAACGGTGTGACCATGGACGAGTCCGTGCGCCCGTTCACCACAGTGGACGTCCTCAGTGGACTCAAGCCCGCGTTCTACAGCCCTGAGATGGCGACCAGGTTCCCGCAGATCGACTGGTCGGTCACCGCGGGCAACAGCAGCCCGATCAACGACGGCGCGTCGGCCATGCTGATCACCTCCAGCGAGACCGCCGCGAGGCTCGGCCTGCGCCCGCGTGCGCGGCTGCACAGTTTCGCCGTCACCGGCTCGGACCCGCTGCTCATGCTGACCGGCGTCATCCCGGCGACCGAGCGCGTGCTGCGCAACGCGGGGCTCAAGCTGGCGGACATCGGCCTGTTCGAGGTCAACGAGGCGTTCGCGAGCGTCGTGCTGGCCTGGCTGCAGGAGACCGGCGCCGACCCGGCGAAGGTCAACGTCAACGGCGGCGCCATCGCGCTCGGCCACCCGCTCGGCGCGAGCGGAACGCGCCTGATGGGCACCCTGCTGGCCGCGATGCGGCAGCGCGGCGCGCGCTACGGCCTGCAGACCATGTGCGAAGGCGGCGGCCAGGCCAACGCGACCATCCTGGAACTGCTGTGACACTGCCCAAGAAGCTGGCCACCCACCCGTCGGTGCTCGCCGTCCAGGCCAAGCCTGCCGAGAAGCCGTCACCGGTGATCGACGCGGCCTGGCTGCGCGAGCTCTGCCTGGCGGCGGGCGCCGACGACGCGGCGGCCGTCTCACTCGACCACCCGGACCTGGCCGGCGAGCGGCCGCACGTGCTCGGCGCGCTGCCCGGCACGCGCTCGCTGATCTCGCTCGTGGTCAGGATGAACCGCGACAACGTCCGGACACCCGCGCGCAGCGTCGCGAACCAGGAGTTCCACCGCAGCGGCGAGATCATCAACGAGGCCGCGCACAAGATCGTGCGCGCGCTGCAGGACGCGGGTTACCGCGCGCTGAACCCGTCGGCGACCTTCCCGATGGAGATGGAACGCTTCCCAGGACGCATCTGGGTCGTCGCGCACAAGCCGGTCGCGGTGGCGGCGGGACTCGGCGCGATGGGCATCCACCGCAACGTGATCCACCCGAAGTTCGGCAACTTCATCCTGCTCGCGACCCTGCTGGTCGACGCGGAGGTCAGCTCGTACGGGGCCGAGCTGGACTACAACCCCTGCCTGGAATGCAAACTGTGCGTCGCCGCCTGCCCGATCGGCGCGATCTCGAAGGACGGCGCCTTCGACTTCAGTGCCTGCTCGACGCACAACTACCGCGAATTCATGGGCGGCTTCACCGACTGGGCCCAGACGATCGCCGACAGCTCCGACGCGGCCGAGTTCCGTGAACGTGTCACGGATTCGGAGAACGCCTCGATGTGGCAAAGCCTTTCGTTCAAGCCGAACTACAAGGCCGCGTACTGCATGGCCGTGTGCCCGGCGGGCGAGGACGTGCTGTCGCCGTATCTGGATGACCGCAAGGAATTCATGGCGACCGTGCTGAAACCCTTGCAGGACAAGGCGGAGACTCTCTACGTCACACCCGGATCGCCCGCGAAGGAGTACGCGGAACGCCGGTTCCCGCACAAGCCCGTGAAGGTGGTCGACTCCGGCATCCGGCGAAACCCGGGATGAAGCGAGCTGTCACTGACTCACAACGGGATCGTGTCGACGTAGCGCGAGCTGGATGAAGGGGAACCACGGCGTACCCGGATCCACCTGGAGATCGGCGAACACCCCGGCCTCTGATACACCGTGGATGCCCCAATGTGGCTTTCGTCAGCTCTGAGCTGACGAAAGCCACATTGGGATTTTTTCGACCGGGTCAGCTGTGCCAGTCGGCCGTGATCAGGCCGTGCTCGGACGCGACGTAGTGGAACCAGGGGCGGCCCAGGTCGTCGGTACCCACGAAACGGGTGCGCGAATGCCCGTCGGAGGCGGTCTGGGCGCCGTTGGTGCGCGCCGACATGCCCCACGAGTTCAGCCACTCGTCGGCGTGGCCGACCGTCCGCCATCCCCGTCCGTCGCCGACCTCGTCGGTCAGCCGCTGGGTCATGTCGACCGCGCCCGACAGCTCGAAGTTCTGGTCGTCGACGTAGTTCGCGGCCGAGGTGTCCACTGTGATCGGATACGACCACGAATGCCGCTCGGCCCGCGTTTTCCCGTGCGCGGTGACCGAAGTCGTCTGACGCCCGGAGTCGGTCTGGACGACGTGCTGGACGAGACCGTTGCCGGTGACGTCGTCACTGTTGCGATAGGACCGGGTCCGCTCGACCCGCGTCCACACCCGGCCGGCCGAGGTGTCGACGTACCCGGCGGTCACGTCGCGGCGGTCCGAGGTCACGGTCGCGTTGACGCCACCCGCGATGTCCTTCACGACCGTCTTCTGCGCGGCGACCGGCACGACGTCGGCCGAGGTCAGCTCGCCCTTGGTCTGCGCCGAACCCTTGTCGGTGTACAGGAACAGCGTCGGCACCACATGCCAGTTCCCGCCGATGTTGGCGACCGAGAACGACAGGTCGTGCGTCTCGCCGTCGACGAGCCGTCCCACGAACGGGGTCACATCGACGGTTTCCGGCTGCATGCTGAAGGTGTCGATGGCGACCAGCGGCCGCCACAGCGTCGGCACGATCCCGCCCGAATAGATGTGCGGGAACGTGTGCACCCCGGCGACCGGCGTCCCGTCCAGCGCCGCGGTCGCTTCACGGAATGGGCCGTGGCCGCACAAACCGGCCGACGGGTACTTCGCGGAGACCTCGTCGGGCACGTCGTCGAACCACTGCTCGTCGCACGCGCCGCCTTCGAGGGTGACCTCCAGCGAAGCGCGGACGATGTTGCGCGGCAGGTCCTTCAGCGCGAAGTGCACGGTGCCCTGCGCGGGCGTGGCCTCCTGGGAGACGAACCCGGCGACGTGGTCCGGCACCTCGGGCGCGGGGTGCTTCCGGTCGGCCTGGTAGTAGGTCAGCGTGACCGTCTGCAGGTAGTTGCCGGTGTAGACATCGGTCTGGTAGTTGATGATCCCGCCGCGGAACGGCTGTGGTGTGCGCAGCAGCGCGCTGTACCTGGTGAGGTCCTTGTCGAACTTGTAGGTGATCGCCCGCCTGCCCTCGCCGCTGGGCTCCTCGGTGGTGCCCCAGTAGACCTCGGTGTCACCGATCTTCAGGTCGCCGAACCGGTCGTACTGACGGCCTTTGACGGTGATCGTCTGGTCCAGCACGACCTTCGCCCACGGGCCGGGGCACGCGGGCGGCGGCGTGAGCGTCCCGGAGAACAGCTGGTTCGACCGGTCCGGCGCGTTGGACGGGAACCGGTCGGCGAGTGTGACCTTGCAGCTCGGCGTGTCCGGCCGGGAGACCGCGGGCGCCGGGGTCACCGGATCGTCGGTGTCGCCTTCGATGAACCCAGCGAAGGCGGGGGTGACCGCCACGAACAACGCCAGCAGAGCCGCGAAAAAGACCGACAAGACCCGCACGAAACGCCCCTTCGCCCTGGGTGATCACCGGTTTCGAGCCTAGTGCTCCCGGCATCCGACGAACGTAGGTCGTCGGAATTGTCGGACCGGTCTGGGAGTATTCGGACATGACCGGCGCACTGATCGGACGAGACCACCCCGCGGGCTTGCTACGCGGGGAGATCGGCCGCGCCACCGAAAGCCACGGCGGGCTCGTGCTGGTCACCGGCGAGGCGGGCATCGGCAAGACCACGCTGGTCACCGGCGCCGTCGAGGAGGCGCGCAGGCTGGGCGCGCTCGTGCTCGGCGGCACCTGCTGGGATTCCGGGAGCGCGCCGGGTTACTGGCCGTGGGTGCAGGTGATCCGCGCGCTGAAACGGGCCGCGACGCCGGAGGAATGGTCGGCGGCGGACACCGGCCCGCTGGCCGCGCTGCTCGGCGAGGGTGGCGAGGCGGTCGAGGGCTTCGAGCTCTACGACGCGGTGACCACGGCGCTGGTTGCGGTGTCGCAGAGCCGTCCGGTGGTGGTCGTGCTCGACGACCTGCACTGGGCCGACCAGGCCTCGCTCAAGCTGCTGGGGTTCGCCGCGCAGCACACCTGGTTCGAGCGGCTGCTGCTCATCGGGACGTACCGGGACGTCGAGGTCGAAGCGGCGGATCATCCATTGCGCGAGCTGATGCTGCCGCTGGTGGCCAAGGCGACCACGGTGACCTTGACCGGCCTCGGCCCCGAAGAGGTCGCCGCGCTGATGGAGCGCACGGCAGGCGCGCAGCCGGACGGCGAGCTGGCCGCCGAGGTGCACGCGCGCACCGGCGGAAACCCGTTCTTCGTCGAGCAGACGGCGCGGCTGTGGCACAGCGGCGGTTCGGTGAGCGCGATCGCGCCCGGCGTGCGCGACGCGTTGCGGCGACGGCTTTCCCTGCTGCCGGAGCCGGTCGTGCGACTGCTGGAGAGCGCGGCCGTGCTCGGGCGCGAGTTCCACCGGCAGGTGCTCGCGGCCACCGTCGCCGAGCCGGTGCCCCAGGTCGACAGGCTGCTCGACCAGGCGGTCACCGCGCGGCTGGTGACCGTGCGCGGCGCCGGGCTGTTCAGCTTCGCGCACGATCTGGTCCGCGAGTCGCTCTACGCCGAGCTCGCCGAAGACCGGCGAAGGCAACGGCACGCGGCGGTCGTCCGCGCACTCGACCGGTCCCCCGCGCTGGCCGAGCGGGTCTTTCCCGCCGACAGGGCGCGGCACGGCTTCCTCGCGGGCGCCGAAGTCGACAACACCCGTGCGGTCGACCTGCTGGTCGCCGCCGCCCGTGACGCGACAGCCAGGCTCGCCACCGAGGAGACGGCCGGTCATTTCCGCCGTGCGCTGGAGATCGTGGCCGACCCGGCGCGCCGCGCGAAACTCGCGCTGGACCTCGGCGGTGAGCTGCTGCGCTCGGGTGAGCGGGTCGAAAGCTGGCAGCGGTTCGACCAGGCGCTCGCGCTCGCCCGCGAGCTGGACGACGCCGACCTGCTGGCTCGTGTCGGCCTCACGCTGACGAAATGGGCAGGGCCGGGTGAACGCGAGCAGCTGAAGCTCGACGTGCTGGGCCACGCGCACCGGATGCTGTGCGGCGGCGAGGAAGGGCTGACCGTCGAGCAGATGACGCTGGAGCTCACCGCGCGCGTCGCGATGCTCGCGCGGAACGACGCGGACGACAACAAGCTGGCCTTCAGCCTCTGGGCCAGGCACGACGCGATCTGGGCGCCCGGCAACGCGCCCGAGCGCGAGAAGCTCACCGACGAGCTGGTGGTCATCGGCAACCGCACGGGCGATCTCGAGATGGAGCATTTCGCGGCGTCGCTGAAGTGGGTGGCGCTGCTGGAGCAGGGCGATCCCCGGTTCCTCGACCAGTTCCACGTCTTCGTCGGGCTGACCGAGCGCCAGGGTGTGCCCGCTTCGGAGTTCGCCGCCAAAGTCGACCAGAGCATCATCTCCACGCTCATGGGCCGCTTCGCCGAGGCCGAAACGCTGCTCGACCAGGTCATGAAGGGTTACGGCTACCACCATGCCTACTTCGGGCAGATGGTGGGTCACCTCACCTGGACCTCGTTGCTGGCGCAGGGCCGGTTCGACGAGCTGGCCGAGCTGCATCCCCAATTGCGCCAGGAGGGTTTTGTCGCGCCTTGGCTGCTGGAGACCATCACGGCCGCCCAACGTGGAGACGCCGCCGAGACGCGCGAGCTGTACAAGCAAGCCGCCGCCGGGGAGCCGTACCCGGTCGACCTCGGGCAGCTGTGGCTGCGCTGCCAGGCACAGGCGGCGGCGCTTTCCGGTGATCTCGAATGGTGCGCGCGGCTGCGGCCCCGGTTCGCCGAGTTCAGCGGGGCGTGGCTGGTTTCCCTGTACGGCTGCGACATCAGCGGCCCGATGGACCTGTGGGCCGGCGTGCTCGACCTCGCGCTCGGGCGCTGGGACGACGCCGTCGAGACACTCACGGCCGCTCATCGCTCCGCGGACCGGATGCGGATCCGCACCTGGTCCGTCGAAGCGCGGGCGTACCTGGCCGAGGCGTTGCGCGGCCGCGGTGACACCGAAGCGGCCACCGTGTTGTTCGACGAGGTCACCCGCGAGGCGGAGTCGCTCGGGATGCGGCACATCCCGGTGCGCGCCGGGCAGTCACGCACCGTCGTTCCCTTGTCCGCCAACGAGTTCCGGCGTGAAGAGGCGGTGTGGACACTGGGCTTCGAAGGTGTCACCGCGCGTCTGCCGGACGCGAAGGGCTTGCGGGACCTGCATTTCCTGCTCGGCAGCCCCGGTTCGGACGTTCCTGCCGTGCGGCTGCTCAACCCGGAGGGCGGTGAGGTCGTCGTCGCGGCCAGGCGGCTCGGCGGCGACGCCATGCTCGACGACGAGGCCAAGGCCCAGTACAAGCGGCGGCTCGACCAGCTCGACGCCGAGATCGACAGCGCCGCCGCGCGGGGCGACGACGCCCGAGCGTCCACATTGGACGCCGAGCGCGACGCGCTGCTGCACGAGCTGCGTGCCGCGGCCGGACTCGGCGGGCGCACGCGGCGCCTCGGCGACGAGGCCGAGCGCGCACGCAAGACGGTCACCGCCCGCATCCGGGACACCCTGCGCAAGATCGGCGAGGTCCACCCGCCACTGGCCGCGCACCTGCGCGAGTCGGTCACCACCGGCTCGACCTGCCGGTACGCCCCGGACACCCGGATCCCCTGGCGCCTATGACAGCACCAGGGGAACCGGATCGCGCTCACTTGCGGTTGTAGAGCCGCATCGTCAGCGTGCCGAAGACGGCGATCAGCACCGCGCCCGCGATGAGCACCCACAGGATCTCGCCGCCGTCGGTCTTGCCGTCCATCAGCGAGCGGACCGCGTCGACGATGTGCGTGACCGGGTTGACGTTCACGAAGGCCTGCAGCCAGCCGGGCATGGTGGCCGGGCTGACGTAGACGTTGCTGAGGAAGGTCAGCGGGAACAGCACCAGCATGCTGACGCCCATCACCGACTTCTCGGTGCGCAGCAGCAGCCCGAACATCGTCCAGATCCACGAGAACGCGAACGAGAACGCCAGCAGGAGCAGGACTCCGGCGCCGACACCGACGAAGCCGCCCGCCGGCCGGTAGCCGAGAACCAGCCCGACACCGAGGATCACCACGGACGCGATGAAGTAGCGCAGCAGGTCGCCGAGCAGGTAGCCGACCATCGCGGACGGGCGCCAGATCGGCAGTGTGCGGAACCGGTCGAACACGCCCTTGGCGATGTCGGTGTTCACCGCGACGCCGGTGTACATGGTGATCATCAGGATGCTGCTCGACATGATCCCCGGCAGCAGGTACTGCAGATACTCCGAGGTCGAGCCCGCCAGCGCGCCGCCGAAGAGATACGTGAACATCAGCGTCATCATCAGCGGGAACGCGGTGACGTCGAACAGCTGCTCCGGCACGTGCTTGATCTTCAGCACCGCGCGCCACCCGAAGGTGGCCGAGGTGGACAGCGCGCTCGGGCGCGGCGGCCGCTCCTTGGCGATCAGGACGGCGGCCAGGTCTTCCGGCTTGGGCGCGGAGAGTGCTTCGTTCTCCTGGACTGCGGTGGTCATGCTGCTGCCTCCACGTGACGGTCGGTGAGTGCCAGGAAGACCTCGTCGAGGCTCGGCTGGCCGAGTGAGAAGGTGTCGACGGTGATGCCGGCGTTCGCCAGTTCGGCGAGCGCGCGGGAGGACTGCTCGGCCGAGTTCAGCCCGCTCGAAAGCCGCGCGGTGAGCGCCAGCGGGTCGGCGTCGAGGATGATCTGAGCGTCGAGTGTCTTGGCCAGCAACACTTCCGCGTCGGCGCGATGCTCGGGATCGCGCAGTCGCAAGTGGACGGCGCCGACGCCGACCGAGGCCTTGAGCTCGCCCTTGGTGCCCTCCGCGATCACCTTGCCGCGGTCGATGACCGCGATCCGCGAGGCGAGCTGATCGGCCTCGTCGAGGTACTGCGTGGTGAGCAGGACGGTGGTGCCCTGCGCGACGACGGCGCGCACGATGTCCCACACCTGGTTGCGGCTGCGCGGGTCGAGGCCGGTGGTCGGCTCGTCGAGGAACAGCAGGTCCGGCGTGTTGAGGATGCTCGCCGCGATGTCGATGCGGCGCCGCATGCCACCCGAGTAGTTCTTGACCTGCCTGCCGGCGGCCTCGGTGAGCCCGAACGCGTCCAGCAGCTGCGCGGCCCGCTCCCGCGCGGCGGGCTTGCGGTGCCCGAGCAGCCTGGCGAGCAGCACCAGGTTCTCGGTGCCGGTCAGGTCCTCGTCGACCGAGGCGTACTGCCCGGTGAGGCTCACCCTGCCACGCACGGCGTCGGCTTCGCGGACGACGTCCTTGCCGAACACCAGCGCTTCACCGCCATCCGGCCGGAGCAAGGTGGCGAGCATCTTGACGGCGGTCGTCTTGCCCGCGCCGTTGGGCCCGAGCACCCCGTAGACGGTGCCCGCGGGCACCGCGAGATCGACGCCGTCGACCGCCCGGTTGTCGCCGAAGACCTTGACCAGGCCCGACGTTTCGATGGCCAGCATGTGTTTTCCTTTCAAGAGACGTAGGGTCGTGCGATGCGGGCGTCACGCAACGCGAGACCCCACCAGATGAGCTCGTCGAGCAGCGCGCGTGCCGCTTGGCCATGCCGCTCGCCGAACCCGGTTTCGGCAAGACTGAAGCCGACGCCGTCGCGCAGGGTGACGGTGTGCAGCTCGGTGAAGACGGACCTCAGCTGCTCCACCGCGTAGAGCCCCTCGGACCGGTAGCCGTACGACACGAACCCGACCGGCTTCGCCCGCCACTCGTCGTACGCGCAGTCGATCGCCTGCTTCAGCGACGCGGGGAAACTCCGGTTGTACTCGGGCGTCACGACCACGAACGCGTCAGCTTCGCCGATTCGCTCCGCGAACCGGCTCATCTCCGCGGTCGCTTCGTGCGGATACCGCTGCGGCAGCTCGAACCCCGCCAGATCGACCACGTCGACCTCGAGCTCACCCCGTTCCCCTGCCACGCCGGCGAACCACCGCCCGATCCGCTCGCCCGCCCGGCCTTCCCGCGTGCTCCCGATGATCACCGCCACCCGCAGTTCCACCCGGCCTCCTCTCGCTTCACCCCAGAGGCGCCAGATCACCCGCCAGACCCGATCTAGCACCCGCCGAACGCGACCTCGCGAGGGGCGGGCACAGAAAAAGCCCCGGTCCGCGGGGAGGCGCGGACCGGGGCCGGGGTGGAAGCCTCCGGGGGCGGGGTGTCAGGGTGCCCCGCCCCCAGGGCGTCTTCAGCCGCCCAAGGCGAGGGCGATCGCGCCGCGCAAGGCGGCGTCTTGGTCGAACTTCGCCGGGACCAGCTCGGGCGGGAACGGCACCGCGCAGGCGAGACGTTCGCGCAGCGCGGGCAGGATGATGTCCGCCGAGCGGACCAGGCCGCCGCCGACCGCGATGCGCTGGGGATCGATCGCGATCGCCAGGTTCGCCACATGCATCGACAGCTCGTCCAGTGCCGAGGTGACCAGTTCCTTGGCCTGCGCGTTGTCGCGCGCGAGGCGGAACAGCTCACCGGCGGTGACCGGACGGCCGAGCATCTCGCTCGCCCGGCCGCCCAGCCCACGCCCACCGACGGCTTCCTCCAGCGGCGCCGCTCCGCTGGTGAAACCCTCGGTGTCCTGCGGTGCGAGAAGGTTGTAGCCGATCTCGCCCGCAGCGCCATTGGCCCCCGGCAGCACATGGCCGCCCACCAGTACCGCCGCGGCGATCCCGGTTCCGAGGGACAGGAACATCGCCGGATCGGTGTCCGCCAACGCCCCCCATTTCCATTCCGCCAGCGCGGCCGCCTTGGCGTCCGTGCCGGTCTCGATCGGCACCCCGGGGAACTCCGCCGCGACCAGGTCGTGCAGGTGCAGCTTCTCCCAGCCGGGGACGTTCGGCGCCAGCAGGATGCGATCCGGCAGCACGATCCCCGGGCTGACCACGCCGACGGCCGCCAGGCTCGCGCCGGCGCCGTCTTCGGCCAGCAGTGCGTGTGCCGCGGCCAGCGCTCGGGTCACGACCTGGTCCGCACCACCCTCCGCGTCCGTGGCGAGCCGGCGGGTGGCCAGCACGTTCCCCTCGCGGTCGGACAGACCCAGCGCCACCTTGGTGCCGCCGAAGTCGATCCCGAGAATGAGCTCTTGAGTCACGCGCAGACCACCAGCCTGCCGGTGTTGAAGCCGGTCACGCTGACCACCGGAGTCGCCCCGTTCAGCTCGGACACGGGGTAGGTCGACGTCAGGGTCTGCGATTGCCCCGGCCACAACGTGGCGTTGTTGTCGTCCCACGATGCGCTGCGCACCTGGTTGTCGCCCGGCAGTTCCCTGCCGTCCGCGGTGCCCCTGCGGACATCGGCCCGCAGGAAGAACCCGACGGCGGGCTTGCCGGTGGTGTTGGTGATCGTCACGGTCGTCGTCGCCTGCCCGTGCGAGACCGTGGTGGACGCCTTCGCCGAGACCGAGGCCTTCGGCAGGTTCTGCAGATCCTGCAGGTCGGCGTACTGCGAAAGCGTCGCCTGCGGCTGGCCGAGCGTCTTGTCCCAGTCGACCACGTCCTGCTGCGTCGACAGCCAGTAGACGTTGCGGTCGACCAGCTTGCCGTTCTTCTTCACCTGCAGCTCGACGAAGAACACCTGCGCCTTGGCCGGCGGGACCGTCGCGGCGGGCACCTTCGGCTTGATGACGTCGTTGCGCACGACCTGGCTGCCCAGCGACAGATCCGAGGCGGTCTGGTCGTCGAGCACCTTGCCGTTCACGTCGTAGACCTTGGACTGCACCGAAATCCCGGACTCGGTCGCGCCGCCCAGGTTGTCGAGCGTGACGCTGTTGTTGTCGTAGCCGTACAGCGCGTGCAGCGGCCGGTTGGCCTTCTTGGCGCCGTAGAACGCGCCCGCCTGGTCACCGTCGTTGTTGTACAGCGACCACAGCAGCGTCGGCCAGCCCTTGTTCAGCTGCCAGTAGACGATGCCGGTCGACGGGTTGTTCTTGTCCGTCGAGTGGTGCAGGAACGCCTCGAACTGCGACCGCGTGTTCTCGTAGTTCGCGATCTGCGCCAGCTGCACGTAGGACTCGAGCGAGTTCCACTTGCCGTAGCGGTCGCTGATCGAGTTGTCCAATGTGTACAGCGTGCCGAACGCGTAGCCGCCGTGCCCGGTCTCGAAATTCGCGTGGTACTGGTTGTAATCCGGCTCTTTCCACAGCTTTTCCTGCTCCGCGGGGGAAAGGAAGCGCTTGATCGAGTCGAGCGTCGGCACCGTGTGCCCCGCGCTGGCCTCACTCGAGAAGCCCCACGAGCCACCCGCGTTGGTGCGGCTGCTGTCCTCGGGGTCGAAATGCGAGGTGTCGTACCAGTATGACGGCGGGACCCAGTCGTACGGCCCTTCCTTCTCACCGGCCTGGCCCAGCGTCGGGGTGCTCTTGTACTCCGCCGAGGCGACGAGCGAGACGTTGAAGTCCGACTCCTTGAACGCCTTCAGCGTCTCGCTCTCCTGACGCGGGATCGGCTCGTTGTCGCTCCAGCCGTAGTTGAACACGCTCGGGTGATTCCGCTCGCGCTGGCCGATGCTGTACGCCGAGTCGTGCATGATCCGGTAGTCGCGTTCGTTCAGCTTCGACGCGTCCTCCGGCTGCCACGCGTCACAGCACAGGAAGCCGCCGATGATCAGCAGACCGGCCCGGTCCGCCTGGTCGTAGAAGTCCTGCGGCATGTCGTGGCCTTCGAGGCGCAGCCCGTTGAGGCCGAGGCTCTTGATCAGCGACAGCTGGTGCGCGACGTCCGCCTTGTCGTACTTCAGGAACAGGTCCGGCGCGTAGCCGCCGCCGCGGAAGACGAACTCCTTGCCGTTGATGCCGAAGATCCGCGAGCCTTCCGGCGCCGGTGACGACTTGCCGACCAGCCGCGAGCTGATCGAGCGGATGCCGAAGGTGCTCTTCGACGAGGTCGACAGCACACCGCGCTGCGAGACGGCGGTGGTCAGCCCGTACAGCGGCTGGTCGCCCATCGAGTACGGCCACCACAGCTTCGGCCGCGAGATCTTCAGCGCGCCGAAGCGATCCGGCCCGAAGGTGACCGTCTGCTTCTTGCCCGCCGGCACGGTCACCTGCTGCCTGACGACGATCGGGAAACCACCCGGCTGAGTGATCACCGCGGTGACGTCACCGGTCTGCGCGGTGTCCGCGTTGTTGGTGACGTCGACCTTCGCCGTCAGCGCGGACCTGCTGCCGTCGGCGGCGGTGTCCTGGTTGACATGCGCGTTGTCCCCGGTGAGCGCGTTCGAGATCTGCAGCTCCGGCGGGTACTGGATGCCGGTGTTGTTGTCCGGCGGGATCTGGCCCCAGTCGACCTGGTCCAGCGTGTACATCTTCAGCGGGTCGTTCGGGTACACCTTGATCGCCAGTGTGTTGCGGCCGGGCCGCACCAGCTTGGTGATGTCGAAGGTGTGCCCGGCGAACGCGCCGGAGACGAGGTCCTTGGTCGCGATCTGCTTGCCGTTGACCCAGACGTCGGCCTCGCCGACGACGCCGGGGATGGTCAGCTTCGCGAACTGGCCCGGCTTGAAGTCGGGGGTGAAGTCCGTGCGGTACCACCACGGGTCCGAGAACGGCTTGGTGACGACCGGGCCCAGCTTGCCGACGTACCCGAAACACTTGCGCATGTTGTCGGAGTAGTAGACGTCCGGGCACTTGCCGTTCTGCACCAGCGCGGTCAGCTCGGTGCCTGGCGCGCCCGCGTCGTCGACCTTGACCGGCAGCCAGCCCTTCGTCGAGTACCCGGGTGCCGAGACCTTCTCGCCGCCGTCGGGCACGGACGCGGTGGTGAGCACCTGCCAGCCCTGGGTGCCGATCTTCGACGGGCCTTGGCTTCCCTGGGCGGCGGCGAGCTGGACGGCCTCGTCGTCGGTCTGCGCCGCGGCGGGCTGCACGACCGTGAAAAGCCCTGGCAACAGGATCAAGGCGGCGCCGACCGCCAAGCGCGCTATCCGCGATCTGGTCATGCGGAGGCCCCTTCGCTCTCGGTGGCCACGAACGACTCACGGACCTCCTTGGGGCCGAACGGCCAGACCTTTTCCTTGCCCGCGTAGACAAGGAAGGCCACGACGCCGATCAGGATCCAGCCGACCGAGAGCCCGATCGAAAGCGGGGTCGCGGAGTAGTAGATGAAGACCCAGCCCGCGAGCGCGATGATCGTCGGAATCGGGTACAGGAGCTGCTTGTAGGGGCGCTTCAGGTTCGGCTGGCGCCGTCGCAGCACGATGATGGCGGCGACCTGCGCGAGCGACTGGATGAGCACCAGCACGGCCAGCGCCGCGTTGATCACGTCGGTCAGCGTGAACAGCGAACCGATCGCGGTGATCAGGCCCATGGTGATGACACCGAGCGTGGGCAGGTTCAGTTTCGGGTGCAGCCTGGCGAAGACGGGCAGGAAGACCTTGTCGCGCGCGGCCTCGTAGGGCACCCGCGAGCCGCCGAGCAGACCGGCGAAGACCGAGCCGATGGCCGCGATCACGATGCCCACGGTGATCACCTTGGACACGGTGGAGCCCCACGCGTTCTCCATCACGGTCGACGCGACGGACGAGGCGGTCTTGAGCTCCTCCAGCGGGATCGAGCCGAGCACGCCGACCTGGAGCAGGAAGTACAGGCTCATGATGCCGAGGATCGACAGGATGATCGACTTCGGAAGCGTCTTGCCCGGCTCCTTGACCTCGCCGCCGAGATAGGCGGAGGTGTTGTAGCCGAGGTAGTCGTAGATGGCGATGATCAGGCCGGCGCCGAGACCGGTCCAGAACGCGCCGCCACCGGCGAAGGCGCCGGGGGTGAAGGCGAACGCCTGCGCCGCGTGGAAGTTCGAGAACGCCGCGACGATGACGGCCAGCGTGGCGAACAGCATGATCGAGAACAGGATCGTGGTCAGCTTGGTGATCTCGCCGATCTTGCGGAACAGCGCCAGCACGATCAGCAGGATGATGCCGATGCCGATGACCTTGCCCAGCGGCGTGGTCGCGCCGTTCTCGACCAGCCCCGGCACCAGGTAGCCCAGGTACTGGACGAGGCCGATGATGCCGGTCGACATGATCAGCGGGATGAAGAGCACCGCGCTCCACGCGAACAGGAACGGCATCAGCCGCCCGGTGCGGTACTGGAACGCCTCACGCAGGTAAAGGTATGTACCACCCGCTCCCGGCATGGCCGCGCCGAGCTCGGCCCAGATCAGGCCGTCGGCGAGCGCGATGACGGCACCGATGATCCACCCGAACATCGCCTGCGGCCCACCCAAGGTGGCGACCATGGCGGGGATGGTGACGAACGGGCCGATGCCGCACATCTGGGTCATGTTGATCGCGGTGGCCTGCAACGGACCGATCTTCCGCTCCAACCCCGAAGCCGTAGCTCCAGCGTCGCCCGATCGGGTGGGTGAACTCACGAGATGCCTCCATCCAATAGTTAGTAAAGTTTCTTAACATATTTCTAGCGGCTCTGGAAGAGTTACCGCGTAAAGTTGCGGCAACACCGGCAAGAAAAGGGACATTCGATGACAACGAGCAGGACACCGCAGGTGGGCACCCCCGCGAGCATGCGCGAGCTCAACCAGCGGGTCGTGCTCGAACGACTACGCGTCGGAGGCGAGGCCACCCGCCCGCAGATCTCGGTCGACACCGGGCTGTCCAAGCCGACGGTCGGCCAGGCGCTGCTCGACCTCGAGCAGCGCGGGCTGGTCCGCACCGCGGGCCGCACGTTCTCCGGCCCAGGCCGTTCGGCCGTGGTGTACGAGGTCAACCCGGCCGCCGGGCACGTGCTCGGCATCGACATCGGCCGCCAGGCGATCCGGTTCGCGGTCGCCGACCTCAACGGCACCATCGTCGCCAGGCTCGACGAGCCCAACCGGGCCCGCTCGGCGAACGCGTTGATCAAGAAGGTCCGCCAGAGCGCCGACAAGGCCATCGACCAGGCCGGGCTGCTCCACTCGGACATCGTCGCGACCGTGGTCGGCAGCCCCGGTGTGCCCGACCCGCGCTCGGCGACCCTGCACCGCACCCCCAACCTGCCGGGCTGGGAGCGCAAGGGCCTGCTCAACGAGCTCGAAGTCGCGCTCGGCCCCAACCTGGTGGTCGAGAACGACGCCAACCTCTCGGCCGTCGGCGAGCATTCGGCGGGCGCCGCGCGCGGGCGTGACGTGTTCGTCTGCATCACGGTCGGCACCGGTGTCGGCATGGGCATCCTGGTCGACGGCAAGCTCTTCCGCGGCGCGAAGGGCGCGGCAGGCGAGATCGCGTACCTCCCCTACGGCTGGCCGGACAACCGCACGGTCTCCGAGCACGACGGCGTCCGACAGGGCCTGCTCGAGTCCGCGGCGGCCGCACGCCCGTTCGTCGAGGACGCGATCGCCAAGGGCCTCCCGGTCACCACGGCCAAGGAGGTCTTCGAACTCGCCCGCGACGGCGACGCCAACGCCATCGCCGCCGTCCGCGACGAGGCGCACCGCCTCGCCTTCGTCGTCTGCTCGGTCGCCGCGGTCCTCGACCCCGAGGTCGTGGTCCTCACCGGCGGCATGGGCGGCAACGCCGACCTGCTCGCCGAGCCCATGCGCGAGGCGCTGACCCACATCACCCCGCTCAACCCGGAGATCATCGCGGGCGAACTCGGCCCCGACGCGGTGCTGACCGGCGCGATCACCATCGCGCTCGACACCGCCCGCGACGTGGTCTTCGACCGGCGCGGCCAAGCGGGGTAACGTTTCGGATCCGCCGAGCGGCCGGTCACAAAAGCCCCCTTTCTGTTGCATGATGGGGTGTTCGCACAAGTGCGCCCTGTCACTTGTGCCCAAGGTTGTTTTCGAGGGAGGAGCGCTCATGCGGCACGCCGAGCTGAAAACGGACGTGGTGGATCTGAGCGAACTTTCACTGAAGGAGCTGCGGACCAGCGCGGATCCGGTGCTGCTCGCCTCGGTCGCGCTGCTGGCCGGCCGGACGGAACGCAGTCGCCCGGTGGTACTGCAGAACCAGGCCACCAAGGAGAACTGACCGCGGCGCCCGATGCTGCGCAACCATCGTGTGTCGCTCGCCAGTTTCGACGCGCTGGCCGCCGGCGAGGGCAACGCGGCGATCGCCGGGCGGTTGAAGCAAACGCATCGCAGCCGTCAGCTCGCGCTGGTGCGCGCGGTGCTCGACCGTGCGTCGGCACGTGCGCCGGGGCTCGGCCCGCTGCCCGCGCTGGAGGCCGCGTGGCGGCTGCTTTCCGACGCCCAGCAAGCCGATCCCGGCGCCGCCGAGGCCGTCATCACCAACCCGCAGCTCGGCCTGTGGGCGGCGAAAGCGTTGCGGCGATTGGGAAACACCGCCACCAGCGACACCCCGCTGTGGGCCGACCTCGGCTACCTGCACCTGACCGCCACGGCGGCCGCCATCCGCGCCGGGCTCGATTTCCGCGCCAGGGTCCCGGTTTCACGCGGCGTGGTCGTGCTGCCGACACTCGGCATGGCCGAGCTTCCCGCGGCACGGCGCTGGGACATCGCGGAGGTGCACAGCGCGCGCGGGCGGGTGCTCGTGCGCGGCGCGGCGGGCAGTGTCCGCCTGCCGCCCGACCCGGCAGGCGACGGCACCGGCTGGCACGCGCTGCGGCTGCTGCGGGTCGGCGACGACACCGACCCGCTCGAAGTCTGGCTCGACGACCTCGATCCCTACCGCGGTTTCGACGAACCGCTGGAACCACAACGGGTTTCCGCCGAGGAGAGCGCCGAGTGGCTGACCGGCCTCGCGGCGGCGTGGCGGCTGCTCACCGAGCACCATCCCACGCTGGCAGGCGAGATCTCGGCCGGCCTCACCACGCTCGTCCCCCGCCCGGCGACCGGCCGCCTCGACTCGTTCAGCGCGTCGCACGGCGACACCTTCGGCTGCATCGTGCTCTCGCTGCCCCCGGACGCGACCGGCTTCGCGGCGACACTGATCCACGAGTTCCAGCACAGCAAACTGGGGATATTGCTGGAATTACTCGATCTTGTCGACGCCGACACCGGCGGCGACCGGTTCTACGCGCCCTGGCGCGACGACCCGAGGCCCCTGATCGGCCTGCTGCACGGGGTCTTCTCCTACCTCGGCGTCACCGCGTTCTACCGCACCCACCGGACGGTGGCCACCGGCGCGGACGCGCGGCTCAGCCATTTCGAGTTCGCCTACCGCAGGGAGCAGGCGAGCGAGGCGACCGCCGCGTTGACCGATGTCGCCGAGCTGACCCCGCTCGGCCGCCGGTTCGTCGCCATCGCGGCGGGCAGGCTCGCGCGGTGGCAAGGCGAACCGGTGCCGGAGGATCTGCTGGCCGCCGCCAGGCGCGCCAACCTCGACCATCGGCTCACCTGGCGGCTGCGGCATCTGCTGGCGGACCCGGCGGCCGTCACCGAGCTGGCGCGGGCGTGGCTGGGCAACCGCCGCAAGCCGCACCTGCGCATCCCGGCGCCTGCCTTGCACACCAGTACCGAATCGGGGCCAGGCCCCGCGATCCGCGCCGAGCTGACCCGCGTACGCCTCGGCGACCCCGAGCTGTTCGCGGTCTACCGCGACTCCCCCGAGCTCGCGAACTCCGAGCTGCCCGGCGCCACCCCGGCCGACCTCGCGCTCGTCGACGACGCGCGCACCACGGCCGCCGCCGAATTCCGCGCGCGGGTCGTCGCGGAGCCCGGCGACCCCGGGCAGTGGGCCGGTTTGGCGCTCGCCACCGCGAACGCCGCGCTGCTGTCGGCCCCGGAGCTGGTCCGCGCGGTGCATCGCGCGATCACGGAACTGAGCGGCGAGGCGCCCGATCCGGTACGCCTCGCCACGTGGCTGGCTTAGATCTGCATCGGGTCGATGTCGCAGTTGGCGCGGACGTTGACCGTCGCGTCGTTGGTGGCCGGGTGTTCCGCGCCCAGCACCACGCGCAGCTTGTTCACCGCCTCGGCCTGCAGCTCGTCGGCTTCGGCACGGCGGCCGAGGCCGCGCATGTCCAGCGCCAGGTTGACCAGCAGCGCGAGCGTCGACGGGTGGTTGGGCCCGAGTGTCCGCTCCGAGCGCTCCCTGGTGTCGACGTCCAGCTCGTACGCGGCCTCCAGCTCACCGGCCGCCGCCTTGTCGCTGGCCAGGTTGGTGGCGCAGACCAGGGTGAACGGGTGGTCGTCGCCGAGCACCTTCCGCATGTCGGTGAGCGCGGACTCGTTGAGCGCGCGTGCCGCGTCGACTTCGCCGAGCAGGCGCAGCGTGACCGCGAGGTTCGTCGCGCCGGCGAGGCTGAACGGGTGCTTCGGGCCCCAGCTGTCCAGGTACAGCTTGTTGACCTCCATGCCGAGTTTGCGCGCGCCCTGCTTGTCACCGGCCTGGCGGAGGTCGATCGAGTAGTTCATCGCGGCGGACATGGCGTCGGGGTGGGTCACGCCGTATTTGGCGCGGAAACCGTCATAGGCCTCCTTCGACAGCCGCATCCCCTCCGCGTGGTCACCGGCCTTGCGCCGGGCCACCGCGAGGTTCTTGATCGCGCCCAGTGTCATGACATGCCGGTGACCGACCCGGTCCCGCAGCCGGTGAACGGTCTCCTCCTGCCGGTTGCGCGCGTCGACGTACTGGCCGTTCTCCCGGAGGTCGACCGACAGGTTGTCCAGTGTCAGCAGGGTGTTCCGGTGGTCCTCGCCGAGCACGTCGCGCTTGCGCAGCCAGGTCTGCTCGTCGAGCGCCTGCGCCTCGCCGAACCGGCCGACCAGGCGCAGGCTCAGCGCGTAGTTGTTGGCAGCGGCCAAGGTGTCGGGATCGTCGTCACCGAACCGGTTGCGCGCGCTCTCGTACGCGATCTTGTTCAGGTCGCGGGCCGCGAAGAAGTCACCCTTCGCGCGCAGGTCCGAGGCGACGGAGTGCGCGGTGAGCAAGGTTTCCTCGTGGGCGGGGCCGAGTGTTTCCCGCATCAGATCCAAGGTCCGCTCGGCGACCTTGCGTGCTTCGTCGAAGCGGCCGACCGCGCGCAGCGAGCGGGCGTACCACCGCGACACCACCAGGGTGTCCTGGTGGGATTCGCCCAGCTTCTCCGTCCAGAACTCGACCATCTCCTCCGACATGGCGAGCGCGCCCTTCGGGTCACCCGCGGCGAAGAGGTAGACGACGACGTTGATCGCCATCCGGCGGACCCATTCGTCGCTGCAGTCCATCGCCGTGCACGCGCGCACATGCGGGCGGAGTTCGCCGTAGCGCTGCCAGTTCTCGATGTCGTTCGGGTCGTTCGGGTCGCCGTTGCTCAGCAGCAGGTGCGCCGCGTGCCTGGTGCGGATCTGCTCGTCGGGGCTGAGCTTGTTGCGCAGCACCGTCTGCACCAGCCGGTGCAGCTGGATGGTGTTGGTGCGGTGGTCGATCCTGGCCAGGCTGTACCGGTTGATCTCGCGGATCGCCCTGCTCACCAGGATCGGGTCGCTCAAGATCTTTTCCAGCGCCTCGGAAAGCGGGATGTTGCGCACGCCGTTGAACAGGGTGCGCGAAATCGGCTCGGGCGCGAAGAAGGCGCACACCTGGAGAAGCTCCAGCGCACCACGGTTTTCCTGGGTCAGTCTGTCAAGTGACACGTTCCAGGCCGCTTCGACCGCGAGCGGGTAGTCGACCGGCGGACGCGACTGCAGCAGTTCGGTGCGCTTGTCTTCGAACAGGCGCAAGTACTCTTCGGTGGACATGCCCGTTTCGGCGCGCCAGGACGCGGCCTGCTCGATGGCCAGCGGGAGATCGCCCAGCACGTCGGCGAGCCGGTCGGCGTCCTCGTTCCCGAGATCGGGGTTGCGGCGCTGCAGCAGTTCCCGGCTTTCCTCGCGCCGGAACACCTCGACCTCGACCGCGCTCGCCACCCCCGACCATTGCGCGTTGCGCGAGGTCACCAGGATGTGCCCGAGCCCGGACGGGAAGAAGCCCCGCACGTCCTCCGGCCGGTCGGCGTTGTCGAACACGAGCAGCCAGCGGCCGTGCGGTTCACCGAGCCGCAGCGCTTCGAGCACCGCGGGCACCGCGGTGTCGGCGGATTGCTCCACCTGCAGTTTCAGCTTCTTGGCCAATTGGACGAGCGAGTTGCGGATGTCCGGCGGATTCTCGGCCGGAATCCACCAGACCAGGTCGTAGTCGGCGGCGTAGCGGTAGACATACTCGACCGCGATCTGCGATTTCCCGATTCCGCCCAAACCGTGCAGCGCGCCGGGCAGCACCGCGGTCGGGGTCGACTGGGAAAGCTGATCACGCAAGTCGCGCAGCAGTTCGGTGCGGCCGATGAAATTGACGTTGCGAAGCGGCACGCCACCCCACACGTTCGGCTGGTCACTCGCCCGGAAATGTGAAACCTGCTCGGAGCTCGTCGCCGTCAAAGCCGCTTCCCCTGCCGTTCTGAATCGGTTAAGACCTTCGGTTGGACCGGGCGAAGGTACCGCATTACCTTCGTGCTTTTCAGTCGTATCCGCGTCTTCGGCGTTACTGGATTCCCGGTATGCGTCCAAGGCTTCACCCAATCGACTGGCCCTGCGCCCGTATGGCCCGGACAGCGCTGTCAGAACGTCACGTTGAACAGTCAAGAAGGGCTCGCTTTCGGAAGACACCACCGGCTGGGTGGCCTTCTCGGGGTCTTCCACAACGTGCCGCTGATTGCGGACCGATTCGATCTTCGGCCCCAGAACATCCCCCACAACCCGCAATACCCGCGCGGTATCGGAACGCGACGCGGTGGCCAGCAATTCCGGCCGCAGTCCCGCGTGGAAGTCGTATTCCACGGTCGTCCCGCCCGATTTTCGCTTGCTGACGCGAAACAACAACCTGCTGAGCAGGATCTCCGCGAGCTGGGCCTGCCCCGATTCCGGCGCCAGGGTGTCCTGCACCGCTTTCATCACGCCGATCGTCAGCGGCGCCGCGGCCAGCAGCCCGGCGAGCCGGAAAGCCCCTGGGGTGGCGGTCGTCCGGAAGCGCAGCAACCGCCGCGACGGCGAAAGCTCTTCCGCGCCAAGCTGTTCCTCGGGCTCGGCCGGCGGCGGTGCCAGCACCGGCAGCCGCAGGCGCGCGGAAGCCTCGCCGGTCATCAAATCCGCCCAGCGGGTGAACCAGCGCGGATCGAGCGCCAGCACCGGCACTTGCACGGGACCCTTGACAGGGCCACGGGACGGCGGCCGCACCAGGCGTGGTGTCACCCGCATCCCCGTCCACGACCACAGTTCCGGCGGCAGCACGTTCACCACCGCGACCGGCGACGACCGGCGCCACCGCACGAGCAGATCGCGCACGGCGCCGGTGCGCCAGCCCGCGCCGACGCCGTCGGTGAGCAGCACGATGATCCGCCGCCCGGTCGGATCGACCAGCTGGCCGGGATGATGCCGGTGCGCGCCGCCACTGCCGTGCACGGCGAGCCGCCCCGCGTCGGTGTCCATCAGCACCTGGCGCACATCACGGAAGGCGCCCTGGCGTTCGAGCAGCGTCCGGAACTCGAACGCGGTCCGCCGCCAGATCCGCATCGACGCGCTGTCGTCGACGACGAGCACCACGTCGTACGGATGCTCCTGCGCCGGCACGCGCGCGGGCAGCCACAACCCGGTCTCCGCCGCACGGACGGCGGTCGCCTCCTCGTTGACGGTCGTCCGGCCAGGTGACGGCTCGGTCCGCATCATCGGCCGCAACGCGCGCGCGATCTTCAGCTCCTGCGGCAAACCCGACCGCCGCGGCCAGCGCGTGGCTTCCCGCACCACGGCGCCACGGGAATAGCCGGGCGTTTCGATGGCGACAGCGCCGTTCGTGTTTTCGCCTGGCTCCTCGGAATCCCACGGCTCCATCCGGTGCACCGGATCCGGCGACGGGGCAGGCGGCGTGAACTCCGCGGGCGCGGCGGGTTCCGGCCGCGCGCGCACCTCGGCGGCGTGGCGCGCACGCTCCGCCTCGCCGATCCTGCCCGCCAGCCAGAGCGCGTCGGCGATTTCCGACGGTTCGAGGCGATCGGCGGTCAGGCGCTCATGCCGGTCCGTCATCCGCTAGTCCGTTTCCGCGGCCCCCAGCCGCTGCCACAGCGCGTCGCGCAGCAGATCCCACTTTTCATCTTGCTGGAAGGCACCCGAAGTGGCGAGGAATACCGCGTTCAGTAACTGATCCGCCGCCAAGCCGCCTTCCCGCGTGCTGCGGTCGACGAAGGCGCGGACGAGCTCCGTGCCGTGCTGCACCTCGGTACCGGGGAAATGCGCGGAGACCATGGTGACGAGCTGCTCGATGCCGGGCGCGCGCATGTCGAGCCGCAGGCACCGGCGCAGGAACGCGGGCGGGAACTCGCGTTCCCCGTTGCTGGTCACGACAATGATCGGAAAGGCGCGGCAGCGGACCCGGCCTTCGCGCACGGTCGCCCGTTCACCCCGGTCCGCCGTGAAGACGCTGACCTCCGGCTCGGTCGCCGCCACCCGCACGAGCGGCGGGACATCGTATTCGCCGTCCTCGAAAATGTTGAGCAGATCGTTCGGCAAATCGATGTCGGACTTGTCAAGTTCATCGATCAGCAGGACCCGCGGCTGGTCGTAGGGGAGCAACGCCGTGCCGAGCGGGCCCAATTGCACGAAGTCGCCGATGCCCGCCTCGCCGGAGCCGCCCGCCGTCGCCTGGACGCGGCCGATCGCGTCGTACTCCCAGAGCCCGTCCCGCGCGGCGCTGCGGCTGGTGATCGGCCAGCGCAGCACCTGACCGAGCCGCAGTTCCCGCGCGATCTTGTACGCCAGGCTGGATTTCCCGGTGCCGGGCCGCCCGGTGACGAGCAGCGGACGCCGCAGATAGATCGCGGCGTTGACCATGTTCAGCTCGTCCTGCGTCGCCTTGATGCCGCTGACCGGCGACGCGGCGCCGAGCCTGCGATGGAACTCGCCGTCGTGCTCGGCGGGCGGGGGCAGCGCCGGGCCGCCGTCGAAACTGCGCCAGCCGGGTGGCGCGGGCAGCACGGCCGGCAGGTCGCGTTCGGCACGCGGCAGGCCGGTTCCCTGATAGATCCACCACGCCGGCTTCTGGTCGCCGCTCACGACGCCGTCCCCTCCTCTTGCGGAGCCTCCGGCGGATCCAGTGGCTCGACGGTGCGCTCCGGGTCGTCCCACAGCACGGTGACCCGGTTCCCGACATGACTGCGCGGGCGGGCGGACTGGCTCGCCCTGCTGCGCAACCGGCGCGCCTGTTCGGGCAGCGCGCCCAGATCCGCCTGCATCTCGCGGACGGCGGCCTCGAACGCGGACCTCGGCCCGTCCGCGCGCGACCACACCATCACCGGGATGCCCGTGCGCAGCCCGACGAGCACCTCGCTCAGCTCGGAGTCGGCAGGCCGCGTCCGCAGCACCAGCGAGAGCACGTCACGCTCGATCGCGAGCCTCGCCTCGAGTCCGGTCAGCTGCCGTGGTTTCGCCGCCTCGCTCCACAGCCAATGGTCGGTCATCTCCGCGCCGGGGCGCATCTCCTTGAGCAGCGTCCACCGCCGCCGCCATTCGCGATGCCAGCGCGGGGCGCGTGCCCGGTCGAGACTGCGGACGACCACCTGGTACGAAAGGCCCATCGGACGCGGCAGGCCGCTGCCGGACTCGAGATCCCATTGGTCCACCGGCAGATTGAGCAGTTCGAACGGGAGCAGGAACTCGACGCGCACATTGGCCGCGTCCTGCGCCCAGCCCGTTTCGGCGTCCGCGATCAACTCGGCCACATGCCTGCGGATCTCGTCCATGTCACCCGCGAAGCTGTCGCCGCGCAACGGATGCCAGCCGCCGAGATCGACCTGGCGCCAGTGGGTGAGCGTGTACCGGTCGGCGTCGAGCAGGTCGCGTTCCATCCTGATCACCAGGTAGGCCATCAGGTCACCGCCGCGCGGCACCGGCTCGGCGTGCTCCAGCCGCAGCGCGCGCATCTTCTCGGCGATCCCGATCCGGTTCGCCTGCCGGTCGTTCCATTCGCGCAGCTGCTCGCACCGCTGATCGCCGAGATGCCGCGCGAGGTATTCGACGAACACCAGCAGCGGCGGCACCCCGTCCGGGCGCGCGTTCACCTGTTCCAGGAAGGCCAGCGCCTCCTCCGGCCGCTGATGGTCGATCGCCAGCTCCGCCGCGACCGGGCCGACCGCCGCGTGCACGAAGTCGACCAGCCGGTCCTCGGCCATCCCCGAGATCAGCCCGAGCAGCTCGTCGCGCGCGCGTTCGGGCACGAGGTCGAGCGCGGACATGTCGTCGAGCGCCTGGCACGCCCGGCGCACCGCGGGCGAGCCGGGTTCGACGTCGTTGAGCACCTTGGCGAGCATCCCGAGCGCGCGGGGATGCTGGCGCTTGCACGCCACGAGGATGTGGAACAGGTGCAGCCGGGTCGCGTTGGATTCGGGCACCTGCAAGGCGAAGCCGAGATGATCGTCGAGCAGGTCGAGGCAGAGCCGCCGTCCGCCGGGATCGCGCAGCACCGGCACCTGTTCGAGGGTGTCGACCAGCGCACGCCAGCCGTGCCGGTCCGGCCCGACGCCAACTGCCACGGCCCCTCCAGCTGTTTCAGCGGACTACTGGGATATCTCAGTGGTTCCCGTTGGACAACCGTCTCCGCGCGACATCCACCAGACGGCGTACCGCGGGCGTGTCCCCTTCGAGACCTCGGACCGCCGTCACGAGTTCGGTGAGGCCGTCGTCGTGGCCCTCACAGGTCCGGACCATCGCGATGACGTGCAGCCTGGCGCGCGAGTGGTAGGGCACGGTGGCGCGGATGTCCGGGCGCAAAACGTCGAGCAGCTCGCGGCGGCCCGTTTCGTCCGCGATGAACGGGACGGCGAGAAGCGCTTCCACCACTTCGAAAAGTCCGTTGACCGGAAGGGGTTCCGGCTCGTCCTCGTCGGGGACGGTCGTGCCGGGAAGACGAAGCCAGGCGCGCGCCTGGGTCTGCTTCACCGAAACGTCGATCTCGCGATAGGCCTCGGGGTCCGCGCCGGGTTCGTGCCGGATCACATCTTCGTAAAAGAGTTCCGAAGCGACGATGGCGAGCATTGCGCCGGTGACGCGCAAAGCCGACTTCGCGCGGGGTGCGTCGACGAGACGGCAAGCGAGATTGAGTGCCGGGCTGACGAGCCCGTTCTCGTTTTCGTGAATCTCACCCGCGTGCAAGGCGACCCTCAGCTGGAAACGGGCTTCCTCGGCGTGTTTCGCATTGTGCCTGCGCAGTCCCGCGTGCAGCCGCTCCGGCAGCCGCTCGGCCAGCAGCAGCTTGGGGAATTCCGGTCTGACCAGGATGATCGCGCCGTCGCCGCGATCTTCGGCGCGAGCTTCCTTCCAATGGACGGCCGCTTCGTCAAAGGCCGTGCGGAGAATGTCGTAAAGGCCTTCGTGGATCGCGCGCTGATGGAAACCGGTGCGCGCCGGGTCGGTGAACTTCGCGATGTCGACGACGACAATCGTGCGATACTGGTTATCACTTTCGAAAAGCAACTTCCCTCCCCGCCTCCGGAGCTAACTCTAGGCCGTGTCTGGTGGATCTGTTCGATGGGCTTCGTGATCCAGGTGGTTCCTGGCGGTGCGGGCGATTCGCCCTCGTACCGGGTTGTACTCGGGTGAATCGCCCGCGGGCGTCAGGGGCCGCCTGGGCGCGAAGACCGCGAACTTGAGCCGCCAGACACGGCCTAGGTCTCGCAGGTGGGTGATCACAGTTGTGCGAACCGCACCGGTTCCGCAGTCTTAGTACCCATGGAGGGTGCGGACCGGTTCTGGGCGAGGCTCGGGCCCGCGGAACGAGGCGCGATCGAGCGGATAGCCACCCGCCGCACCTTCGCGACCGGTGAATTCCTGTGCAGGCAGGGTGAGTCGGCGAGCAATGTGGTGATCGTGCTGTCCGGGCACGTCAAAGTGGTCACCTCGGGCACCGGCGAGACCGACGGCCGCGAGGTGGTCGTGGCCGTGCGCAGCACGGGTGACGTCATCGGCGAGATGGCCGCGATGGAGAACGGGGTGCGTTCGGCGACCGTCGAGGCGCTCGACACGGTCGAGGTGCTGACCATGTCGGGGCCGAGGTTCGTCACCCTGTGCCAGAAGGAGCCGAAGCTCAGCTGGACGTTGTCGGTGGTGCTGGCGGGACGCCTGCGCGACGTGGGCAGCAAGTGGGTGGACTACGGCGGGGGCGGCACCACCATGAGCCGGGTGGTCGCGCTGCTGCTGGAGATGGCCGTCCAGCACGGCAGGCACACCGTGCACGGCATCGAGATAGACACGCCCGCCACCCAGCAGGAGCTGGCGTCGACGGCCGCGACCTCACGCGAATCGTGGGGACGGGTTTTGCGTGAGCTCCGGTCAAAGGGCCTGATCAGCACAGGCAGGCGCAAGGTCACCATCCACCGTTTGGCGGAACTTCAGCGCCTCGCGCGCTGAGTGTGTCAGGTGACGCAGACCCGGTCACCTCCCTGCGGTTTCCTGGAAGCCGACATCCAAGGAGGGGACCTATGGAACCGTTTCTCCCCGCACCACAGCCGGTCCGCTGGCGCCGGGGCGTCTACGCAGCCGGCCTGGTCATCCCGTTCACCTGCGTGCAGATCTGGGCCGTGCTGGTGCTGCTGACCATGGCGAACCTCGACGGCGCGGTCGCCTTCGCGATGCTGCTGACCATCTTCGGCTCGGCCGTCGGCGTCTACTCGGGCTGGCGATGGGCGGTGCGTCTCGGCAGCGAGCGGGAAGAAAGGTGAGCGAACGACGAAACGGGCCCGTGTACCCGAGGGGGGTACACGGACCCGTTCTCTTATGTCCTTTGTGGACTAACGAATGCCGCGTTCCTTGCTCACGCGGGCCGAGCGGGTGCAGACCTCGCCGACATCGACCGTCTGGCCGCGGTCGACGTAGACGTCGGCGATACCCACGAGCTTGCCGCTGCGCGACGTGCAGGTGAGCTGGTACGCCTCCTTCGGCCCGTAGGTCGGCGGGATCGGCGAGGCGAACGAGACGTCGCCGGTCCAGTCGTCCGTCTTGGCCGGGTCGGCCTGCGCGTAGTTCACCATCACGGCCTTGTAGTCACCCGCGGGCGGGTCGAACATGGTCGCGTGCTCCGAGGTGGTGCCGCCGTTGGCCGACGACGTCACCAGGTTGCCCGCCGCGTCGTAGACGTACAGGTCCCAGTCGGTGTCCGGGCTGGCCCAGTTCACGTTGACCGAGAACTTGCCGTTGTCCACCTTGGGCATGCCGTCGACGTGGAAGGTGAAGCTCTCCACGTTCGGGTCATTCGGGTAGTCGGTGTTGATCGGCGGGACACCCGGCGGGTTGGTCACCGCGAAGCCGGTCTGCGCCGGGCCCTGCGGGTCGCGGCCGTAGCGACCGGCCACGTACGGGCGGGTCGACGGGTTGACGGCCCACGCGAAACGGCCACCGGTCGAGGTGAACTTCGAGTCGAGCGTGTCCTTGACGTAGATCGGCGGCTTCGTCGAACCGTCCGGCTGGACGACCGGCGAGGTCGGCGTCTGGAACGTCTTGTGCAGCTTGAGCTCGTAGCCCTTCGGCGCCGAACCGATCAGCGTCGAGTGCGCCGACGGGTCGGCCGCGTTCGTGAGCATGTCGACGAAGGCCTGGCGGTTACCGCCCTTGCCAGCGCCCGCCGCCGGAGCGACACCGGTGTACTCGGCGACGACACCCTGCTGGAACGGCGGGTGGAACTCGACGTTGCCGATCTCGAACGTGAAGCCGAAACCGCCGGTGGCGAAGTAGGACCAGTCCTCGGTGCTGCCGGTCGTGTCGTACAGCTGCCAGGACGGCTGGCTCTTGTAACCGTTACGCGAAGCCATCTTGTCGCCGAGCGCCTTGTACGCGGGCTCGTCGAGCGGCGGGCGGACGTCGGCGACGCCCGGCACGCGCAGCACCAGGTTCGAGAAGGTGTGCAGCGTGATCAGGTTGGTCACCTGACGGCTGGACACGATCGCGCGCACGTTCTGCGTCTCCGGCTCCGAGAACGGGCCCGCGCCGCGGAAGGTGTCACTGCGCCACAGCGTCGACGCGCCAGCGCCGCCCCAGAAGCCCGCGTAGTTGCGGTTCGGGTCGGTGCCGCGCTCACGGCCTGCCGGGTTCGCCTTGCAGACCCCGGTCGTGAACTCCTTCGGCGAGTCGTTCACGTTGCAGTTCTTGCGCTTCATCTCGTAGTCGAAACGGGTGAAGTCACCCTTCGGCTCGGCCTCACGCGAGATCTCGAAGCCGTCGGGGTTGACGATCGGGACGACGATGTTGCGCGTCTTGCCGACCAAGCCCTTGATCTCCGCGTTGTTGGCGCGGTAGCCGTTGATCAGCTCGTAAGCCCACTCCATCGCGTGCTCACCGGCGGGCCACTCACGGGCGTGGTGCACACCCATCAGGAACTCGACCGGCTTGCCGTCGGCGATGTTCGCGACGTCGGTCGCGATCTCCAGCCCGACGACGTCACGACCTTCCCACGTCGGGTTCGGCATGGTGAAAGCGTTGACCAAGCCAGGGTTCCTGCGGGCCAGTTCCTTCATCTCGTACTGGTAGTCGTAGAGGTGCCGGTAGCTCGTGCGCCCCGACGGCAACGTCGACCCCGCGGACCGCGCGGCGGCCTCACGGTCGGCCTGCGCGTTGGCGATGGACTTCGCCGACAGGTCCGGCTCGATCACCGTGGACTTGAAACCGTTGTCCGCCAGCGTCTTCCGGTCGGCGTCGTTGGCGAGGATGACGTCGACACTCGTCGCGTCGGCCTTCTCGGTGACATCCAAGCCGGTGCGGATCAGCCGGTCCTTGTCCTTCTTCGCCGGCGTCTCGACCCGGACCATCTCGGCGCGCTGGGCCGCGGGCGGCGAGCCGGTCGGTGTGCCCTGCGGGGTGAGCGCGAGGAAATCGACGCCCACCACGGCGGTACGCGCGTCGCCGGAATAGCGGCAGGCCTGCACGACGAGCTGCTGGCCCTTCTTCACAAAACTTTCGGCGAGCTCATGCGTGCGCAGCGCGGCCGAAGCCGCGACCACCGCGCCGGTCGCCTTGTCGAACACGGCGATGTCCCAGTCCCCCTCGGGACCGTTGGACGGCTTGAGCCTGGCCTGGACCAGACCGTCCACGGTGGACGTCACTTCACGCTTGTCGGCCCCACTGGCGTTCCTGCCCAGCACAGAGCCGAAACACGACCGCGCCACCGAACGGTCCGCGCGCACCACGTTGTCCGCGGCGTTCGCCGTCGACGACGGCAGCGCGACGACGAGACCCGCCAAGGACACGGCCACCGCCGTGAACCCCAGCTGTCTGCGCCTTGGTGATTTCCCCACAGCCTGACCTCCTTGAACCTGGCCGACGTGACCTCGCGCACGCCAGCCTGGCGACATTAGCCGCCGGAAGGAAACGAAGCCACCGCCACAAGTCGCAGTCGCTTCACATCACCGGCGCTACCCTGGAAAACCTATGATTCGTCAAGTCGCGAAACCCGCTTCGGTGTTACCGCTGCTCGGCCTTTTCGGTGGTGCGGTAATCGTTCTGCTACTGCAAGTGCTGCCACCTTCCAACGCGATAAGCCCGATCCGGCGCACCATCAGCGAGTACGCGCTCGGGCCGAACAAGTGGCTTTTCGACACCGCCGTGCTGGTGATCGCGCTCGCCTCGGCCGCCGGTTTCGCCGGTTTGATCCGGGGACGCAGACTGCCGTTGCGCTCCGCGGCCACGGTCTTCAGTGCACTGTGGACCGGCGCGTTGCTGCTGATCATCATCTTCCCGAAGCACAACTGGGCGGTCGGCCCGAGCGCGGGTGGCACCGTCCACCGCGTCGCGAGCGTGGTCGCGTTCGTGTGCCTGCCGATCGCGGTGCTGCTGGCCGCGCGGACGGTCTTCCCGCGCTCACCCGGCAGGCGGCGGCTCTCGCAGGCGCTCGCCGTCGGCGCGTTGCTCTGGTTCGCCGTCATCCTCGGCGCCATCGCCTACTCGGCCACCGGCGCCGGGCCGTGGTGGACGCTCATCCCGCTCGGCCTGGTCGAACGCCTGATGGCGCTGACCGGCCTGCTCGCGATCGGGACGCTGATAGCGCCCATTCGGCTGGATATGACCCACGCCACAGCCGGGGCGGGCGAGCTGGCGGTACCTTCCTAAGCGACCGCTCAGCATGTCTACTGGGCAGACGTATTTCTCAACGATGAGGAGGTCCGCTGTGACCGAGTCCCCCTCCCGCGTCGCGATCGTCACGGGCGCAGGCCGTGGCATCGGCTCGGCGGTGGCGAAGAAGCTCGCCGCCGACGGATTCGCCGTCGGGCTGCTCGACCTCGACGAGGCCGGGGTCAAGCAGGGCGCCGAGGACATCAAGGCCGCAGGCGGCAAGGCCGTGGGCGCCACACTGGACGTCAGCGACGCCGACCAGGTCGAAGCGGCGGTCACCAAGGTCGCCGAGGAGCTCGGCGCGCCGACCGTGCTGATCAACAACGCGGGCATCACCCGCGACGCGATGCTGTTCAAGATGACCGAGCTCGAATGGGATTCGGTCATCAACGTGCACCTGCGCGGCTCGTTCCTGATGACCCGCGCGGTCCAGAAGTACATGACCCAGGAGAAGTGGGGCCGGATCGTCAACCTGTCCAGCACCTCCGCGCTGGGCAACCGCGGCCAGGTCAACTACTCCGCCGCCAAGGCCGGTCTGCAGGGCTTCACCAAGACCCTCGCGATCGAGCTGGGCAAGTTCGGTGTCACCGCCAACGCGATCGCGCCGGGGTTCATCGCCACCGACATGACCGCGGCGACCGCCGAGCGTGTCGGCATGAGCTTCGAGGACTTCAAGGCCGCCGCCGCGTCGCAGATCCCCGTGCAGCGGGTCGGCACCCCGGACGACATCGCGAACCTGGCGTCGTTCCTGGTCAGCGAGGGCGCCGGGTTCATCTCCGGCCAGGTCATCTATGTCGCCGGCGGACCGAAGGACTGAGCCCATGCGCGTGTTCTCTGACATCGAAGAGTTCTCGTCGATGGTCGGCGAGTCGCTCGGCCACAGCGAATGGCACACGATCACCCAGGAGCGGGTGCAGCTGTTCGCCGACGCCACCGACGACCACCAGTGGATCCACCTTGACCAGGAGAAGGCCGCGGCGGGCCCGTTCGGCGGGACCATCGCGCACGGCTACCTGACCCTGTCGCTCATCCCGATGTTCGCCAAGGACCTCTACTCGGTCGACGGGCTGAAGATGGGCATCAACTACGGGCTCAACAAGGTCCGGTTCCCGCAGCCGGTCCGGGTCGGGTCGAAGGTGCGCGCGGGCGCCGAGCTGGTCGAGCTGACCGACGTGCCCGGCGGCAAGCAGGCCGTCGTGCGCTGGACGATCGAGATCGACGGCGAGTCCAAGCCCGCTTGCGTGGCCGAGACAGTCGCCCGCCTGATTGTCTGACCTGCGAAAAGAAGACTGAACTACCGCCGCCCTGTACGACATACCGACCAGTCGGTACCCTTTGGTCCGTCAGCAGCTAGGAGGGGCAGATGAGCGAAACCGACCCGCCGGGTCTGGAACTGGGCAAGCTACGCGCGTACCTCGACGCGCATCGCCCTGGACTCGCCCACGGCGAGCTCGGCGCGGAGGTCGTGCAGGGCGGCAAGTCCAACCTCACCTACGTCGTGACCGACGGGTCGTCGCGCTGGGTGGTGCGCCGCCCGCCGCTCGGGCACGTGCTGCCCACCGCGCACGACATGACGCGCGAGTTCAAGGTGATCTCGGGCCTGCACCCGACGAACGTGCCGGTGCCGGAGGCGTTGCTGCTCTGCGAAGACAAGGACGTGCTCGGCGCGCCGTTCTACGTCATGGAGTTCGTCGAGGGCACGCCGTACCGGACCGCGGCGGAACTCGAGGCGCTCGGCGCCGTCCGGACGCGGGCGATCGCGGACGCGCTGGTCGACACGCTCGTCGACCTGCACGCCGTCGACCCGGCCTCGGTCGGGCTCGGCGAGTTCGGGCGCCCGGAGGGCTTCCTGGAGCGGCAGCTGCGGCGCTGGAAGAAGCAGCTCGACGGCTCGCGCAGCCGTGAGCTGCCGGGGATCGAGGTGCTGCACGACCGGCTCGCGGCGTCGATCCCGGTCTCGGGCAGGCCGTCGATCATCCACGGCGACTACCGGCTCGACAACGCGCTGGTCTCCGGCGACCGGGTCACCGCGGTACTGGACTGGGAGATGTCCACCCTCGGCGACCCGCTGACCGATCTCGCGCTGATGGTGGCCTACGCCGAGCGCAGCGCGATCAACCTGGACTTCGTGTCCGACGCGACGTCCGCGCCCGGCTATCCGAGCACCGACGAGGTGGTCGCCAGGTACGCGGCACGGTCGGGACGCGACGTCTCGGCGCTCAACTGGTACGTGGGCTTCGCGTTCTTCAAGCTCGCGGTGATCTTGGAAGGCATCTACTTCCGCTTCAGCAAGGGCCAGACCGTCGGAGCCGGGTTCGAAGGCGTCGGCGCCGGCGTCGTTCCGCTGGTGACGCATGGCAACGACATTCTCAAAGAGGAGAAGTAAATGGATTTCGCCTACGACGCCAAGACCGAGGAGCTGCGCGGCAAGCTCCTCGAGTTCATGGATTCCCATGTGTACCCGGCGGAAGCCGTTTTCGAGCAGCAGCTCGCCGAGCGCTCGGACGAGTGGTCCACCGTCCAGATCACCGAGGACCTCAAGGCCGAGGCCCGCAAGCGCGGGCTGTGGAACTTCTTCCTGCCCGGTGACGCCGGGGGGCATGGCTCGGGCCTGACGAACCTGCAGTACGCGGCGCTCGCGGAGATCACCGGCATGAGCCCCCGGCTCGCGCCGACCGCGCTGAACTGCGCCGCGCCGGACACCGGCAACATGGAAGTGCTGTCCATGTTCGGCAACGAGCAGCAACGCAAGCAGTGGCTGCAGCCGTTGCTGGAAGGCGAGATCCGGTCCGCCTTCGCGATGACCGAGCCCGATGTGGCCTCTTCGGACGCGCGCAACATCGCGACCAGCATTCGCAAGGACGGCGACGAATACGTCATCAACGGGCGCAAGTGGTTCATCTCCGGTGCGATGAACCCGAACTGCCAGATCTTCATCGTGATGGGCAAGACCGACCCGGAAGCCGCGCCGCACAAGCAGCAGAGCATGATCCTGGTCCCCCGCGGCACGCCGGGCATGACCGTCAAGCGCGGCATGCACGTGTTCGGCTACACCGACGGCGACCACGGCGGGCACGCCGAGATCGTCTTCGAGGACTGCCGCGTCCCCGCGGAGAACCTCATCGCGGGCGAGGGCGACGGGTTCGCCATCGCGCAGGCGCGGCTCGGCCCCGGCCGGATCCACCACTGCATGCGCCTGATCGGCATGGCCGAGCGCGCGCTGGAGCTCATGTGCAAGCGGACGCTGTCGCGCGAGACGTTCGGCAAGCCGATCGCCGAGCAGGGCGTGGTGCAGGACTGGATCGCCGAGGCGCGGGTCAAGATCGAGCTGCAGCGGCTGCTGGTGCTCAAGACCGCGTGGCTGATGGACACCAAGGGCAACCAGGGCGCGCACACCGAGATCCAGGCCATCAAGATCTCGACCCCGATCACCGTCGAGTGGATCCTGGACAAGGCGATCCAGGCGCACGGCGCCGGCGGCGTCAGCCAGGACTTCCCGCTGGCCGAGCTGTGGTCCGGCGCGCGCATGCTGCGTATCGCCGACGGCCCCGACGAGGTGCACAAGCGCTCGCTGGCGCACCGCGAACTGAAGAAGTACCGCACGGAAGGCAAGCGATGACCGCGACAGCAGTTGACGCCGAGACGGTGCGCGGACTCGTCCGCGACCTGCTTTCGGCACACGACCCCAAGACCACCGAGCGTTCGGAGTTCCTGCACGCCCGGTTCTCCGCGGGCCTGGCCTGGGTCCACTTCCCCGTCGGCCTCGGCGGGCTCGACGCGCCGCGCGCGTTGCAGTCCATTGTGGACGCCGAACTCAAGGCCGCCGGCGCGCCGGACAACAACCCGCGCCGCATCGGCATCGGGCTGGGCATGGCCGCGCCGACCGTGTTGCGCTTCGGCACGCCGGAACAGCGCGAGCGTTTCCTGCGTCCACTGTGGACCGGCGAAGAGGTGTGGTGCCAGCTGTTCTCCGAGCCGGGCGCGGGTTCGGACCTGGCGGCACTGGGCACCCGCGCGGTCCGCGACGGTGACGACTGGGTCGTCACCGGCCAGAAGGTGTGGACCTCGGGCGCGCACGCGGCCAGGTTCGCGATCCTGGTGACCCGCACCGACCCGGATGTGCCCAAGCACCAGGGCATGACGTACTTCATCTGCGACATGCACGCGCCGGGTGTCGAAGTGCGGCCGCTGCGCCAGATCACCGGCGAGGCCGAGTTCAACGAGGTCTTCCTGACCGAGGTGCGCATCCCCGACGCGCACCGGCTCGGTGAGGTCGGCGAGGGCTGGAAGGTCGCGCAGACCACACTCATGAACGAGCGTGTCGCCATCGGCGGCATGGAGATCCCGCGTGAAGGCCACCTGCTCGCCCCGGTCGCGCGTACGTGGCGTGAGCGTCCCGAGCTGCGCACTCCCGAGCTGCACGACCGGCTGCTGAAGCTGTGGGTCGAGGGCGAAACACTGCGCCTCGTGGGCACGCGCCTGCGCCAGCAGCTCGCCGCCGGAGCGCCAGGGCCAGAGGGTTCGGTCGCGAAGCTCGCGTTCTCGGAGCTGAACCAGGCCGTATCCGGCCTGGAGATCGAGCTGATGGGCGAAGAAGGCCTCACCTACGACGACTGGACGATGCGCCGTCCGGAGAACGTCGACTTCGCCGCGCGCGGCCCTGGCTACCGGTATCTCCGCGCGAAGGGCAACTCCATCGAGGGCGGCACTTCCGAGGTGCTGCGCAACATCATCGCCGAACGCGTGCTGGGCCTGCCCTCGGAACCGCGCGTCGACAAGGACGTGGCCTGGAAGGACCTCCCCCGATGACCGACCTGCTGTATTCAGAAGTTGAAGAGGACCTCCGCGCGTCCGTCCGCGACCTGCTCAAGGCCCAGGCCGAGCCCGCCGCGGTGATCGCCAGGACCGAGACGGCCGAGCCGTACGACCTGAAGCTGTGGCGCACCCTCGCCGCCGACCTCGGCGTCGCGGGCCTCGCGATCCCCGAGGAGCTCGGCGGCCACGGCGCGTCGGCCCGCGAGGTCGCCGTGGTGCTCGAGGAACTCGGGCGCAGCGTCGCGCCCGTCCCGTTCCTCGGCAGCGCGGTGCTCGCGACCTCGGCACTGCTCGGCGCGGACACGTCGTCCGAGGTCGTCACGGAACTGCTGGGGCGCCTGGCTTCCGGCGACCTGATCGGCACGCTCGCCGTCCCGCTGACGACGGCGCCCGGCGGCGACTTCCCGTCGACGGTGTCCGTGGCGGCGGACGGCACGCTCACCGGCCGTGTCGGCACGGTCGCCGACGCCTCGGTGGCCGAGGTGATCCTCGTCCCCGCCGTCGGCGCCGGCGGCCCCGCGCTCTACGCCGTCGAGGCTTCGGCCGTCACGCTCACCCAGCTGACCTCGCTGGACCTGACGCGCCGTCTGTCCACTGTGGAACTTTCGGGCGCGGCGGGCCGTCTCGTGGCCGGTCCCTCGCACGCCGCGGCGGCTTTGCAGCACGCGCTGACCACGGCCGCCGGGCTGCTGGCGTCCGAGCAGCTCGGCGTGGCCGAGTGGTGCCTGAACGAAACGGTGGCGTACCTCAAGACCCGCTACCAGTTCGGCCGCCCGGTCGGCTCCTTCCAGGCACTGAAGCACCGCCTGGCGGACCTGTACCTGGCCGTGGTCAACGCCCGCGCCGCCGCCCGCTACGCGGCCGACTCGCTCGCCACGGCGAGCGAGGACGTCCCCGTCGCGGTCGCGGTCGCACAGGCACGCTGCGCCCCCATCGCGGTGAAGGCGGCCGAAGAGGCCATCCAGCTGCACGCGGGCATCGGCATGACGTGGGAGCACCCGGCCCACCTCTACCTCAAGCGCGCCAAGAGCGACGAACTCGCACTTGGCACGGCGGGCCGCCACCGCGCGACCCTCGCCGGCCTGATCAACCTCCCCGCATAAGTGGACTCGTGAGTGGTATGGCCGGTTCTAACCGGCCATACCC
>NZ_JBHWEB010000023.1:0-11086 GCF_042734395.1 Amycolatopsis sp. NPDC059657
TCCTGCAGGCCGTCCTTGTTCTTGTCGACCCACACGAAGTCACCGAGCTTGAACGCACCCACCGGCGGCGCGACCAGACCAGCATCCAGCGTGAGGTCTTCACGCTTGTCCGGTCCCAACGTGGTCGTCTTGGTGCATCCGGTCGCCAGATCGGCGTCGGAGTCCTTCGCGTCATCACCCGCGTCGACCTTGGTCAGGGTGTAACCCGCGACCGCCGCCGGAAGCGCCTTGACATCGAAGCACACCGAGTACGTGCCATCCGGCAGCTTGTCGAACAGGTACTTGCCGCCTGCGTCCGTGACGGTGGTGGAGAGCTCTTCACCGGCGGCGTTCTTCAGCGCGACATCGACGTCCTGGACGCCGGGCTCGCCGTCGTCCTGCAAGCCGTCCTTGTTCTTGTCGATCCACACGTAGTCGCCGAGCTTGTTCAGCGCGGGCGGCGGCGGAGCGATCAGGCCCGCGTCGAGCGTGAGGTCTTCACGCTTGTCCGCGTCCAGCACCGTCGTCTTGGTGCACCCGGTCGACGGGTCCGCGTCGGAATCCTTCGCAGGGTCGCCCTGGTTCGGCGTGGTCGGCTTGTAGCCCTTGACCGCCTCCGGCATGTTCGCGAAGTCGAAGCACACCTGGTAGGTGCCGTCCGGCAGGTCGCCGAACCCGTACTTACCGGAGGCGTCGGTCTTGGTGGTGCCCTTGACCGCGCCCGCGCCGTCCTTCAACGTCGCCGTGACACCTTCGACGCCGGGCTCGCCGTCGTCCTGGATGCCGTTGGCGTTCTTGTCGATCCAGACGTAGTCGCCGAGCTTGTTCAGCGGCTTGACCGGTTCGACCAGGCCCGCGTCCAGCGTGAGGTCTTCACGCTTGTCCGCGCCGAGCACCGTGGTCTTGGTGCAGCCAGTGGCCGGGTCGGCGTCGGAGTCCTTCGCGTCGTCACCAGCGTCGACCTTGGTCAGCGAGTAGCCCGCGACCGCGGCCGGGAGAGCGGCCATGTCGAAGCACACCTGGTAGGTGCCGTCCGGCAGGTCACCGAAGCCGTACTTGCCATTAGCGTCGGTGGTCGTCTTGCCGAGCTGCTTACCGGCGCCGTCCTTCAACGTCGCCGTGACGCCCTGGACACCCGGCTCGCCGTCGTCCTGCAGACCGTTGTCGTTCTTGTCGATCCACACGTAGTCGCCGAGCTTGTTCAACGGCGACACCAGACCGGCGTCCAGCGTGAGGTCTTCACGCTTGTCCGGACCCAGCACCGTGGTCTTGGTGCAGCCCGCTGTCAGGTCGGCGTCGGAGTCCTTCGCGTCGTCACCAGCGTCGACCTTGGTCAGCGAGTAACCCGCGACCGCCGCCGGAAGCGCCTTGACGTCGAAGCACACCTGGTAGGTGCCGTCGACCAGATCACCGAAGCCGTACTTGCCACCGGCGTCGGTCGTGGTGGTGCCGAGGTCCTTGCCGGCACCGTCCTTCAGCGTCGCCTTGACGCCCCCGGCACCCGGTTCGCCGTCGTCCTGCAAACCGTTGCGGTTGGTGTCGATCCACACGTAGTCGCCGAGCTTGTTCAACGGCGACACCAGACCCGCGTCCAGCGTGATGTCCTCACGCTTGTCCGCGCCGAGCGTCGTGGTCTTGGAGCAGCCGGTCGCCGGGTCGGCGTCGGAGTCCTTGGCCACATCGCCCTTGTTCGGGGCGGTGAACTTGTAGCCCGGCATGTTCGCGATGTCGAAGCACACCTGGTACGTGCCGTCCGGCAGGTCGCCGAAGCCGTACTTGCCGTCGGCGCCGGTGGTCGTGGTGCCGAGGTCCTTGCCCGTGCCGTCCTTCAGCGTGACCTTGACGCCGTTGACCGGCGGCTCGCCGTCGTCCTGCAGGCCGTTGCGGTTGGTGTCGATCCAGACGTAGTCGCCGAGCTTGTTCTTCGGCACGACGGGAGCGACGAGACCGGCGTCGAGCGTGAGGTCCTCACGCTTGTCCGGGCCCAGCACCGTGGTCGGCGTGCAGCCGGTGGTCGGGTTGGCGTCGGAGTCCTTGCCGTCGTCCGAGCCCGCGCCTTCCTTGGTCAGCTGGTAGCCCTTGACCGCTTCCGGCAGGTTCACCGTGTCGAAGCAGACCTGGTACGTGCCGTCCGGCAGCTTGTCGAACAGGTACTTGCCGTCCGGGCCCGTCTTGGTGGTGCCCAGTTCCTTACCCGTGCCGTCCTTCAGCTTCACGACGACATCGGGGACACCCTTTTCGTCGGCGTCCTGGATGCCATCGGAGTTGGTGTCGATCCAGACGTAGTCACCGAGCTTGTTCTGCGCGGAGACCAGACCGGCGTCGAGCGTGAGGTCTTCACGCTTGTCCGGCCCCAAAGTGGTCGTCTTGGTACAGCCCGTGTCGAGCGCCGCGTCGGAGTCCTTCGCGTCGTCACCGGCGTCGACCTTGGTGAGGACGTAGCCCTTCACCGCGTCGGGCAGGTTCGCCACGTCGAAGCACACCTGATACGTGCCGTCGGGCAGGTTGTCGAACAGGTACTTGCCGTCAGGACCGGTGGTCGTGGTGCCCTTCACCGCACCCGCGCCGTCCTTCAGCGTCGCCTTGACACCCGGGACACCCGGCTCGCCGTCGTCCTGCAAACCGTTGGCGTTCTTGTCGTTCCAGACGAAGTCGCCCAGCTTGTTCGTCGGCGCGACCAGACCCAGGTCGAGAGTCGGATCGTCGCGTTTGTCCGGACCGAGCACCGTCGTCTTGGTGCACCCGGCCGCGTCCGCGTCGGAGTCCTTGGTGTCGTCACCGGCGTCCGGCTTGGTCGGCTTGTAGCCCTTGACCGCGTCCGGCAGGTTCGCCACGTCGAAGCACACCTGGTAGGTGCCGTCCGGCAGCTTGTCGAACACGTACTTGCCGTCGGGGCCGGTGTTGGTGCTGCCCTTGTCGGCGCCCGTGCCGTCCTTCAGCGTGACCTTGACACCAGGCACGCCTGGCTCGTCCGGATCCTGCAAACCGTTGGCGTTCTTGTCGTTCCAGACGAAGTCACCGAGCTTGTTGGTCTGCTTGACGGTCAAACCGCCATCGACACAGTGATCGACCGAACCGGCCTTGCCGACGGTCACCTGTCCCTGACTGGTCGCCGGGTCCACATTGGAATCGATGCACCGGTCGGCGCCCGCTTCCTTCGCGGTCCAGTTCAACGTCGCCGCCGCGGGGGCACCGGGAAGCTTGCTCGTGTCCGCGGCCGCGTAGTCGAACTTCACGTTGTAGCAAGTGTCGGCCTTGAGACCATCGGCCGTGCCGAAGTAGTACTCACCCTTGGCGTCGGTCGTCTTCACCGGCAGCGCCGCACCACCCGCACACGGGGTCGCGGTCACCTTGACACCCGGCACCGGCGGCTCGTCGCCGTCCTGGACACCGTCGGCGTCGGTGTCGAACCAGACGCGGTTACCGATCTGCACCGGCGCGAGGTCACACAGCGCCTCGAGGTCGGCGAGACCGTTCGCCTTGCCCCAGCCGTCGCCCAGCGGGTCGGTGTCGGTGGTGTTGATCTGGTACGAGTTGGTGTGGTCCGCGTTCTGCATCGAACCGTCGTCACGGCCGAACCAGCCGACACCGCCGGAGCGGACGCTGATCGGGTCCATCACGGTGTTCGCGATGCGGGTCTCGCCGTAGAGCATCACCATGGCGCCCTGCGAGGTCTCCTGGTGAACCGCGTCTCCCCCGCTGTTCTTCCAGAACTCACCCGGGTAGAACTCGAGGACGGTCGCGGGCTCGCCATTGCTCTTGCCGTCGTTGTTGTTCGGGCAGCCGCCCGTGCCTTCCCAGGCATACGCCCCGTCGGCCTGGAGGCAGGCCCGGTTCAGGTCACCACCGACGATGGACGAGTTCTCACCACCGGAGCCGTCCGGCGCCGGGATGTTCGAACCGCCCTGGTCACCGAAGCGGTCACGGAAGTCGAGTACCAGGTCGCCGTTCTTCTCGACGGCGATATCGGTCAGCAAGGGCTGCGGGTAGGTGTCGTGCTTGATGCCATCGACCCCGGTGTCGTCCCAGTTGTCGGTCCACGGGAACCAGAAGTTGCTGGGCTTGCGCGAGGCCAGCGCATAACCACGTTGGAAGTCCAGCGTCTTGGTCAGCACCGGAGCGCTGAACGCGGCGCCGTCGAAGTTCATCACGACGGCCTTGAGGTCGGCCCGCTTCTTCGACGACTGAGCCGAGCAGACACCACCGACGAGGACCTTGCCGTCACGGATGGCCAGCGCGCCGGGGCGCCAGTCTGCCGCGTTGGGGCAGGCCGTCGCCGGGATCGCGAACGAGCCCTTGGGCGCGGACGCCGTCGCGGCGGTCGCGTCGAAGGTGTAGAGCTTCTTGTCGTTCAGGTTGACGACGTAGAGCGTGCTGCCGTCCTCGCTGATGTCGATGTCACCGAGCGCCTGCTTGCCGGGGATGCCGAAGAACGGCCCGTCCATGTTGGTGGCCATCGCGTGCGCCGTCGTGCCCGCGTTGGGCACGGTGGCGAACAGGCTGGTGGCACCGCTGGCCGCGGTCACGTAGACCGCGCCCTGGCCCTTCGGCCCGTACTCCGCGAGCCGCTTGGCGAAAGCGCCCGAGAAGAGGCGCTTGTCCTCTTTGCGGTACGCGAGGCCGTAGACGGTACCGACGTCGCTCTGCTTCGCCAGCAGCGTCGGGGCGTCTTTTCCACGCTGGTTGAACGGGAACGTCACCAGCGAACGCGCACCGGGCGAGGCGTTGCTGCTGCCGTCCTTCTTCCGCGCACCGCGCTGGCAGCTCGTGACCAGCTTGGGATTGGCCTGGCAGTAGTCCGACGGGTTCCAGACACCGACCGTCAGCTCGACCGCCTTGCCACCCGACACATCCGCGAAGGAGGTCAGCGTGGACAGTCCCTTACCGGCCGGAGCCGGCTTCAGGTAGGACATCGAGTCCGGGATCTTGGTGTCGACCCGGTACTTGCCGGTGGGCAGTGCCTTGGTGTCGATGGTGACGGTGCCGTCGGCGGCGGTGGTCCCGCTGGCGGTCGCCCCCGTAGGCGCGGTGACGGTCACCCCGATGCCCGCGACGCCGACTTCGAGCGCGGCCTCGTAAGAACCGTTACCGTTGACGTCACGAATGACGCGCACCTTGAGAGTTCCATCCGCCGGATCAGCGGCAGCCCGTGGCGTGGACGAGACGAAGACCGTCCCACCGCCGACCAGGGCGACCGCGAGCGCGAACCCGAGTGCCTTTCTCAACACTGGCCTCCTGCAGCCAAGAAAAACGTGAGTCCGACCGCGCACGAGAACGACAAGGCACGCGATCGGTACCAATCGGGCCGATAATGACCACTTTGGACAGTCAGCGCCCCCGCTGACCGCCGGTCGGGTGCTATTTCCACCCGACAGTGGGATCTCACTCAAGTGGCGGAAGACACGTCCGCGGTGCTGCAACGCTCACGGTCACCGAGTCGATGCTCACACGGGAAACCTGACGAAAGGGGTGGAGATGGCCAAGCTCAATCAACGCACGAAGCGGTCGGTACGCAGGCGTGCCTGGCAGATTCTGGAAGCGCCGACGGGCGAGCAGCCCTCCGGCGACGCCGAAGCCGCGCTCGGCCCCCAGGTTCCCGATGACACCACGGTGAACTTCGTACTCGACCTTTCCTTGCGGATCGGTGAAGTCCAGATGTCCAGCGGCGCCGGCGCTTCGGACGTCACCGCGACCATCCTCGCGCTGACCTCCGCGCTCGGCCTGCCCTACTGCGAAGTGGACGTCATCTTCACGTCGATCACCGTGACCTGCCACCGCGGGACCGATCTCGCGCCGGTCACCGCGTTGCGCGTGGTGCGCTCGCGCGGACTCGACTACACGCGGCTGTCCGAAACCGAGCGGCTGGTCCAGCAGATCACCCGCGGCAACGTCAGCGCCGAGGAAGCGCAGATCGAGCTGCAGAACATCACCGGCGCGCCGCATCCGTACCCGCGCTGGGTGGCCACCGTCTCCTGGGGTGGCGTGGCGTTCTTCGTGACGCTGCTGCTCGGCGGCGGGCTGGACATCGCGGTGGTCGGCATGGTGATCAGCGCGGTGATCGACCGGGTCGGCAGGCTGCTCAACCGGTACGCGCTGCCGTTCTTCTTCCAGCAGGTGGTCGGCGGCCTGCTGGCGACACTGGCCGCGATCGCCGCGGTCAGCTCCGGGCTGCTCACCACCGACCGGCCGACGCTGGTGATCGCGGCGGCGATCACCGTGCTCCTCTCCGGACTGTCGACCGTCTCGGCGGTGCAGGACGCGATCACCGGGTTCAACGTGACCGCGGCCGGGCGGACCATGGAGACGGTGCTGATGAGTGCCGGGCTGATCGCCGGTGTCGTGCTCGGGCTGAAGATCGCCGTGTTGCTCGGGCTGCAACGCAGCTCGCTGCCCGCCGATCTCGTGACCACGCCACAGCAGCTCCCGATCGTCGTGCTCGGCGGCGCCGGCGCGTCCGCCTGCTTCGCGCTGGCGTCCTACGCGACCGTGCGCGCGCTGCTCGTCGGCGCGGCCGCCGGCACGATCGGCGCCGCCGTCTACGGCGGGCTCACGCTGGCGCTGATCGACAACATCAGCGCGTCCGCGATCGCGGCCACCCTGGTCGGCTTCTGCGGTGGCGTGCTCGCGCGCAGGCTCAAGGTCACCCCGCTGGTCGTGGCCGTGTCCGGAATCACTCCGCTGCTGCCCGGTCTGTCCACCTACCGGGGGCTGTACCAGATCGGCGTCGAGCGCAGCGGCAACATCTCCACGCTGATGACGGCCGTCGCGATCGGACTTGCCCTGGCAGCGGGGGTCGTGCTCGGTGAATATCTCGCGCAGCCGGTGCGCACCGGGCTCGGCAGGCTGGAGCGCAAGCTGTCGGGGCCGAGGATGGCCGGGCCGCTGCGGCCGTCGAAGCGCCGCCTGGAGTAGCCCCTGACTTCCGGGGTAGGGGTCGCGGGCGCGCTAGGGTTTTCTTTCAGCCGCGATCTCGACGAGGGAGCAGCCGAAGTGACTCTGATCAGTTCCGCGCCGGGCAAGCCTGCCGGCGCCGAGTTCGTCGTGGTGGCCAACCGGCTGCCGGTCGACCTCGAACGAACCTCCGACGGAACCCAGCGCTGGACGGCGAGCCCCGGTGGGCTCGTCTCCGCGCTCGAACCCTTTCTGCGCTCACGCAAAGGCGCGTGGGTCGGCTGGCCGGGCGTGCCCGATGTGGAGGTCAACGAGTTCGAGGACGACGGGCTCGTACTCCACCCCGTGACGTTGTCCTCCGAAGAGGTCCGTGACTACTACGAGGGTTTCTCCAATGCCACGCTGTGGCCGCTGTACCACGATGTGGTCGAGCGGCCGGTGTTCGACCGCAGCTGGTGGGACAGCTACGTCAAGGTGAACCGGCGGTTCGCCGAGGCCAGCGCGCAGGTCGCCGGGCACGGCGCGATCGTGTGGATCCAGGACTACCAGCTGCAGCTGGTGCCGACCATGCTCCGCGAACTGCGGCCCGACCTGCGGATCGGCTTCTTCCTGCACATCCCGTTCCCGCCGGTCGAGCTGTTCATGCAGCTGCCGTGGCGTGCCGAGATCGTGCGCGGGCTGATCGGGGCCGACCTGGTCGGCTTCCACCGGCCCGGCGGCGCGCAGAACTTCCTGTGGCTGGCGAGACAGCTGATCGGGCTGGAGCCGAGCCGCGGCGCGGTCGGCGTCAGATCCAGACCCGGCATGGTCCAGGTCGGCGACCGGACGGTGCGGGTCGGCGCGTTCCCGATCTCCATCGACGCGGCCGGACTTGACACACTCGCCAGGACAAAAGGGGTCGCCGACCGGGCCGCCCAGGTACGCCGTGACCTGGGCAATCCCAAGACCGTGCTGCTCGGCGTCGACCGGCTCGACTACACCAAGGGCATCGACCTGCGGCTTCAGGCACTGCACGAACTGCTGCACGAGGGCAGGGTCAAGCCGGAGGACGTGACATTCGTGCAGCTCGCCACGCCGAGCCGCGAGCGGGTTGAGCATTATCAGCGGATGCGCGCGGACATCGAGCAGATGGTCGGCCGGATCAACGGCGAGTTCGCCAGGGTCGGTCATCCCGTTGTGCACTATTTGCACCAATCGGTGGACCGGACGGAGCTCGCGGCGTTCTTCTCGGCGGCCGACGTGATGGTGGTGACGCCGTTGCGTGACGGGATGAACCTGGTGTGCAAGGAGTACGTCGCGTGCAGGCATGATCTCGGCGGCGCGCTGGTGCTGTCCGAGTTCGCCGGCGCGGCCGCCGAGCTGACCAGCGCTTTCCTGGTCAACCCGCACGACCTGGACGGGGTGAAGAACGCGCTGCTGGCTGCCATTACGCTCGACCCAGCCGAGGGCAGGCGCCGGATGCGCGCGCTGCGTCGCCAAGTCCTCACCCACGACGTCGACCGCTGGGCGCGCTCGTTCCTCGAAGCGCTCGGAAGTGAACCGGTCGAATGAACGCCCAGTCCCCATAGGTTTTGATTTCCCAGTTTTGATACACGAGGAGGAGTGTTGACCGCCGAGGCTCTGCCCGCCGAGTTGCGGAGGGCGATCGTCCAGATCGCCAGGACTCCGCGTCTGCTGGTCGCCTGCGACTACGACGGCACGCTGGCTCCGATCACGGCGAACCCGGACGAAGCCCGGCCGCTGCCCGAATCGGTAGGCGCGCTGCGGTCCCTCGCGGGGCTGCACGAGACGACGACCGCGGTGATCTCCGGGCGCGCGCTGCGCGACCTGGCGACGCTGTCCCGCCTGCCGTCCGAGGTGCACCTCGTGGGCAGTCACGGGTCCGAGTTCGACATCGGTTTCATCAAGGCGCTCGACGCCAAGGCCCGTGAGCTGCACCGGCGGCTCGAGGCCGAGCTGGAAGAGCTGGTACTCGACGTGCCGGGCGTCTCGCTCGAGGTCAAGCCCGCTTCGATCGCGGTGCACGTTCGCCGCGCGGAGCACGAGGCAGGCCGCCGCGTGCTCTCGAAAGTCCACAATGGACCGTCCAAATGGGAAGGGGTGACCACCACAGACGGCAAGGAGGTGGTCGAGCTTTCCGTGGTGACGACCGACAAGGGCAACGCGCTCGACACGCTGCGCCACCAGGTCGGCGCGACCGCCGCGATCTTCCTCGGCGACGACGTCACCGACGAGAAGGCGTTCGCCAGGCTGTCGGGTCCGGACCTCGGCATCAAGGTCGGCGACGGCGAATCCCTTGCCACGTACCGGGTCCCGGACACCATGGACGTGGCGATGGTGCTCGCGTTCATGCTCGAGGAGCGCCGCAACTGGCTCTACGGCGAGCAGGCCGCGCCGATCGAGCGGCTGTCGATGCTCGCCAACGAGCGTTCGGTCGCGCTGGTCACCCCTGACGCGCGGCTGACCTGGCTGTGCCACCCCGGCGCCGACGCGCCCGCGATCTTCGCCGACCTGCTCGGCGGTACCGGCGCGGGGCACTTCTCGATCACCCCGCACCGCAACGGCCTCCCGCTGGGCCAGCGGTACCTGCCGAACACCATGACCGTGGAGACCCGCTGGTCACGGCTGCTCGTCACGGACTACCTCGAGCCGGAGAGCCCGTCGCACCGCACCGACATCGTGCGGGTGATCAGCGGCGAGACCACCGCGTCCGTGGTGTTCGCGCCGCGGCCGGAGTTCGGCGGCGTGCCGGTCAAGCTGGTCGCGGAGGGCGACGGCCTGCGGGTGCTCGGCACCTCGGAGCCGTTCGTGCTGCGCGCGCCCGGTGTCGAGTGGGAGATCACCACCGATGGCCTGCACGACACCGCGTCGGCGCTGGTCACCCCGACGCCCGACAAGCCGGTCGTGCTCGAACTGCGGTGCGGCACAACGGATCTCGGTCCCCACGAACTGTCCGAAGTGGAACGCCGGGAGCGCGCTGGCTCGTACTGGAGCTCGTGGGCGCAGACGTTGAAGCTGCCGACCGTGCAGACGGATCTGGTGGCCCGCTCCGCGCTGACGTTGCGCGGACTGGTCAACACCGACACCGGCGGCGTGCTGGCGGCTGCGACATCGTCGCTGCCGGAGGAGATCGGCGGCGTCCGTAACTGGGACTACCGCTACTGCTGGATCCGCGACGCCGCGATGACCGTGCGCGAGCTGGTGCACCTCGGTTCCGTCGAGGAGGCCGACGGTTATCTCCGCTGGCTGCACGGCGTGCTCGCGACGCTGGCCGGGCCGGAGCGCCTGCACCCGCTGTACACGCTGGCAGGCAGTGTCATCGGCGCCGAAGCGGTCATCGAGTCGCTGCCCGGTTACGCGGGCTCGCGGCCCGTGCGCGTCGGCAACCTGGCGAACCACCAGGTCCAGCTGGACGTCTTCGGCCCGGTGGTCGAGCTCGTCCGCACGCTGGCCGAGGCACGCGGCGAACTGCGCGACCAGGACTGGCAGATGGTCCGCGCGATGGCGGAAGCCGTTTCGCGGCGCTGGAACGAGCCGGACCACGGCATCTGGGAAGAGCGCCACGTGCCCCGGCACCGCGTCTACTCCCGCGTGATGTGCTGGGTGACGCTGGACCGCGCGGTCAAGCTCGGCGAGGTCTACGACCGCCCGGTGCCGCAGGCGTGGATCGAGCTGCGCGACCTCATCAAGGCGGACGTGCTGGAAAACGGCTGGAACGAAGAGGTTCAGGCGTTCACCACCGCGTACGACGGCACGGACCTCGACGCCGCGTCGCTGTTCGTCGGCCTGACCGGGCTGATCGATCCGGGCGACCCGCGCTTCCAGGCCACGGTGACGGCGATCGAGGCCGAGCTGCGCAGCGGCTCGACGGTGTACCGCTACCACCGTGACGACGGCCTGCCCGGCGGTGAGGGCGGCTTCCACATCTGCGCGGCCTGGCTCATCGAGGCCTACCTGCTCACCGGCCGCCGCAACGAGGCCGAGGAGCTGTTCACCCAGATCGTGGACGCGGCCGGTCCGACGGGCCTGCTGCCCGAGCAGTACGACCCGATCGCGGAGCGCTCGCTGGGTAACCACCCGCAGGCGTACTCGCACATCGGGCTTATTCGCTGCGCCAATTTGCTTGCGCAGTAAGGACTCGTGAGCGTTGGGGGGGGGTGTGTGCGCCCGCGACGCGGGTTGGCCCGCGGGGGGCGGAGGGGGGGTGGGGGGCGGC
>NZ_JBHWEB010000023.1:11096-17357 GCF_042734395.1 Amycolatopsis sp. NPDC059657
TTTTTGTTTAACTGAACCGGCTCCGGGTGGGTTGGGGGGGGGTGGTATTTGTTTAACCCCCCCGGGGGGTCCCGTTCCGCCCCCCGGTGCGCGCGGGCCGGCCGCCCCCCCCCCCCCCCCAACGCTCATGCCCCGCCTGCGACCGAAGGAATGATCCGCACCTCCGCGTTCGGCGTCAGAGGGGTTTCCTGCCCCTCGAGCCGACGGCATTCTTCGCCGTCCACGTAGAAGTTCACGTAGCGGCGCAGTCCCCCGCTCTCGTCGCGCAGACGGCGTTCGAGCGCGGGATGCCCGGCGCGGACGAAGTCCAGCGCCGCGCCGAGCGTGGGGGCGTCGACCTCCAGCTCGGCGACACCGCCGGCGAGCGGGCGCAGCATGGATGGCAGGCAGACCTTCGCCATCTAGATCACCGCGGCCCGCACGCAGAACACGTCCGGCAGGTGCGAGGCGACCAGCTGCCAGCTCTCGCCCTCATCGGGACTCATCCACACCTCCCCGGAGCGCGAGCCGAAGTAGATGCCGGCCGGATCGGCGTCGTCCGCGCACATCGCGTCGCGCATGACGGCCGAGTAGAAGCCCTCCGAGGGCAGCCCCTTGCCGAGCCCGGTCCACGACTCGCCCGCGTCCTCACTGCGGTAGACCCGGCAGCGGCCGTCCGGCGGGAAGCGCAGCACGTCCGCGACCAGCGGGAAGTTGTAGATCACGTCCGGCTTGCGGGGATGCGCGACCATCGCGAACCCGAAGTCGCCCGGCAGTCCTTCGGCGATCGACGTCCAGGTGGCCGTGTCGTCGTCGCTGCGGTAGACGCCGCCGTGGTTCTGCAGGAAGTAGCGATCAGGGTTGGCCGGGTTCATCGCCACCTTGTGCACGCACTGCCCGTACTCGGGGAACTCCCCCGGCAGGAAGTCCGCCTTGATGCCGTGGTTCGACGGCCGCCAGGTCTCGCCGCCGTCCTCGGTGCGGTAGACCCCGCCGGTCGACATGGCGACCGTGACCCGCTCCGGATCGGTCGGGTGCGGCAGGATCGTGTGGATCATCATCCCGCCGCCACCCGGGGTCCAATTGGCACGATGCTCGTGTTCCCACAAGCCCCTGACCAGCTCGAACGTCTGCCCGCCATCGGTCGACTTGAACAACGCCGACGGCTCGACGCCCGCGTAGACCACGCCGTCGCCGAGCGCGATCTGCCAGACGCCCTTGACCGCCTCGCCGGTGTCCTCGGGGAAGGCCACCGGCGCGTGGTCCGGCTCCTGCCAGGTCTCACCGAAGTCCACACTCGACGCGATGGTCGGGCCGAAGTGCTCGTTGGCCGCCGCCACGAGCACGCGTGGCGACGGCCCCGAGGTGTCGATGGCCAGCGTGTGGACATCGGTCATCGGGAAGTGCGGCTTGGACAGTTCCCAGCTGCTCCTGCCGCCCGAGCTCCTGGCCAGGAACAGGCCTTTGCGCGTGCCGATGCCGAGCAGGACGTCCATCACGAGCCTCCAGCCGAGTGGTGTGTCTCAGGTCACAAGGCACGCTACCCCCGGGCACCGACAATTTCAGTGCGCCGCTGGTCAGGCGAAGAACGACTCGATCCAGGTCCCGAGCAGCTCCACACAGGCCGGTTCCAGCGCCTCGGCGAACTCGTCGATCGCCCGGTCGATGTCCTCGGTGAACACCACCGACGAGACCACCGCGTGTTCGAGGTCGTCCCCGGCGTTGACGAGCTGCCAGCCGCCGTCGGCCGGGATGATCCGGACCGCCCAGCGGCCGTCCAGTGCCATCGAGTCGAAGACGAACTCGCCGCGCGAACGCTGCCATGACCGCAGCGCGCCGACCAGTTCGACCACGGGGAACAGGACTTCGCCGTAGATCTCCCGTTCCCCGTCGAGCACACGCAGGTCCGCCTCGACGTTGTGGAAGACGTCCGCGGACTCCCGCGTGCTCAGGTAGTCCGACCGCAGGCCGGAGAAGGCGAACCTGATCATGGCGCCGGCACGCTCGCTTTCGGGAAAGCGTTGAACACTTTGCCCTCCTCGTTGATGCACAACATGATGTACTGCTCGCCCCTGGTGCCGACCGGTCTGCCCATGTTGACGAACACCTTGATCGACGTCCCGCTGTTCGTCCGGAACACGTGGTTGCCCGTCTTCGCGAGCGCTTCTTCGACCCAGCGGGTCGCCTCCCCGAGGTCGGCGGTGTTGAACTTGGTCCACCGGCCGCGCGCGGTGGACAGGTGCTTGTCCTTGACGAAAATCTCGCCGGTGCGGCCGAGCGCCTTGGAGACGATGATCGGCGCCTGGTTGAGCATCTCGGTCGCGCGGTGGACCAGCTCCGTGCACGCGTTGCCGTCATTGTGCACGAGCACCGGCACCGGGCCCGCGAACGCGTAGTAGGTGTGGAACGACTTGACCGACAGGTTGTGCACCCGCTGGATCTCGGTCCTGGCCACCGTCGCGCGCACCCGGTGCAGCCCGCCTGCCGGGTCGCGGAGCTGATCGCCCGGCTTGAGGTCCTTGGCGTCGACGAAGTCGTGCGCGGCCTTTACCCAGAAGGGGTGCCCGTCCGTCGCGACGATCCGGCCGGTGCCTCCGAAACCCGTTTCGACGTCGATGTCGACCAGGTGCTTCACGCCCTCGCCGATGATCAGCTTGGTGACCTCCTGCGGCTTCGTCACCCGCGTGGCGGGGTCCGTCGCGAGCACCAGGTCGCCGACCACGACGTCGGCGATCGGCTTGCGTGATCCGTCGCCCATCAGCACCGGCGTGTCCGGGGTGAAGCTGTTCGGGATCTTGCACGCCTTGAGCGCCGCGACCGTCGCCTGCATCTCGGTGGTGAACTTGGTGCCCGCGTTCGCCGCGTCCAGGAAGTGGTCGAGGCTGCCGACGACCTTGGTCACCGCGGAACCGACCTTCGGCAGCTTCGCGATGAGCAGGATCAGCGAGCCGACGTTGATGATGGTCCACAGGCAAGCGGCGACGTCACCCTCGCCGAAGCACCGCTTGGCATCGTTGACCCCGATGATCTCCAGCAGAACGTCGGCGCCGTTCTCCTTGATGAAGTCGAGGATGCTCTTGTTGGCGTCCGCCTTCGCCTTGTTGTAGGCGTCGATGCAGTCCTTGTCGCTTTCGCAGGTCTCCTCGATGATGTCCTGGTCTTCTTCGCTGAGTTCCTGGACATTCGCCTCGCTGTGCTCGGCGGCTTCCTTCTTCCGCGCGTCGGCCGCCTTGCGTTCGGCTTCTTCCGCGCGGTCGGCGGCCTGCTGGGCCTCCTTGGCGTAGCCGAGTGCGTTCTTGACGGCCGCAGCGGCGGCGTCGGCGTGCTTCTGCGCGCTGTCCGCCGCCTGCTGGGCCAACACGGCGTCGGCCTCGGCCGCGTCCGCCGAACCACGGGCCGCCGCGGCGTCGGCCTCGGCCGCGCTGGCGGCGGACCTGGCCGCTGCCGCGTCCTTTTCGGCGGCTGCCGCGTTGCGACCCGCGATGGCGGCGTCGTTGGCCGCCGCGTTGGCCGCCTTGCGTGCGAGTACAGCGTCGTCGTGCGCCTGTGCGTCGGCGGTGTTCGCCCTGGCGGCGGCGGCACGCGCCGCCGCACCGTCTGCCGCTGCTTCCGCGGCCGCCTGCTGGGCTTCCGCTGCCGAACGTGCCGCGGTCGCCGCTGAAGCCGCGGCTTTGGCCGCGGCTTCGAACGCCGGCTTGATCTCATCGTTCGCGTGGGCGGCGGCCTCCGCAGCCAGGTTGGCGGCGGTGACGGCTTCGTTGGCGCGATCCTGCGCGGCCTTGGCCTGCTCGGCGCCGACGGCCTTGGCCTGGTTCGCCACGAAAACCGTGAAATCGGCGTCGATGTCGCCACCGGTGAACGGCGCGACCACGCCGATCGCGGTGTTCGCCGGGTCAGTGATCGCCTGAGACGACGCACGCGCCGCCGTAGCCGCCCTGATCGCGATGCCTGCCTGGGTGGCGGCGGAAACGGCTTCAGCGGACGCCGCGTCGGCCTCGGCCTTTGTCCGTTCCGCCGCTCGGTGCGACTGCACTGCCTCGGAAGCCGCCTGCTCGGCGAGCTGGACCGCGGCGCGGGCCGCGTCGGCCGCCTTCGCTTCGTTGGCCGTCGCGTCCGCGGCGGCCGCGTTGGACCGCAGCGCGGCGGCGTGCGTGGCGGCGGCTTCGGCCTCTGCCTTGTTCGCGGCGGCGTTCGCGCGTGCCGCCGCGGCTTCCGCGTCGCGAGCGGCGGCGCGAGCCCTCGCCGCGGCCATGGTCGCGGCGGTGGCGGCGGCCCTGGAGTTCACCGCGGCACCGGTCGCGGTGTTCGCGGCGCCACGCGCTCCGACGGCCGCACCCATGGCGAGGTTGGCCTCACCACGTGCGGCGGCGGCCGCGTCCTTGGCCGTCTTCTCGGCGGCACTACCGGGGACCGTGGCCTGTGCCATGGCCTCCATCGCCTGCGCGCGTGCTTCCGCCGCACGCTGGTTCCGCTCGGCGTCGAACGCCTTGTTGCGCGCGGTCAAAGCGTTGCCCTCGACCGTTTTCGCGTCGGTCTCGGCGCCGCCCGCGATGGCGTCCTGCGCCTGCGCGCGCACTCGCGCGTCACGCGCGATGCCCGCGTAGTAGTCGGCCTCGCCGCGCGCCGACCGCGCGACCGCGGCCTGCTGCTCGGCCCGCGCCCTCGCGGCACCCGCCGCCGCACGCTCACGCTCGGCGATCGCCCGAGCCGCGGCGGCCTTGCGCGCTTCAGCCTCGGCCACCAGCCGTGCGTCACGCGTGCGCTGCGCGGCCGCCCATGCCTGGGTTTCCGCGGTTTCAGCGGCTTGACGAGCCTGCTTCGTCCGCACCGCCGCGTCCTTCGCGGCGTCGGCCTGCACCTTGGCGGCGTCGGCGATCCTGGCAGCCGCCCCGGCGTGCTCTTCCGCGTGCAGCCGCCACTGGTGCGCCTCTTCCGCGTGCCGCTCCGCCTTCTCCTGGGCGTTGCGGGCCTGGTCGGTCGCCGCGGTCGCGTCGATCGCGTGCTGTGCGGTCTCCGCGGCCGACACCGCGGCCGAGGCGGCGGCGGCCATGCCCTGTGCCATCCGCGTCCAGTCGGCGCCATACGGCAAACCGGTGTCGACGAGCACGTTCGCCTGAATCGTCGCCGCGGCGGACGCGGCCTGCGCGTCCGAAGCGGCCTGCTGCGCGTAACCCAGCTGGCGGGCGACCTCGGCCTTGACGGCGTTGAACGCGTCGAGGGGGTGCTGCCCGCCCGCGGCGTTCGCGGCGAGGATCTGTGCGGCCTTGCGTGCTTCGGTGCCTGCCGCGATCAGCGCGTTCGACGAGCGTTCCAGCGCGCGGACGCCGTTTCCGTGTGCCACCAGCAGGTTCCGGCGCGCCTCGTTCGCACGCGCTGACCGCTTGGCAAGATCTGAGAGCTCTTCGGCCGCTTTGTCACGCGCCTCTTGATCCTTGAGAAACTGCTCGCGCGCGTCCGCGTCGGCCTTGGCCGCGTTGAGATACCCGGTGTTGAGAAACTCGGCGATGGCCACGTCACCGGCGTCGAGCGCGGCCTGCGCGGCCTTCTTGACCTCGAGGCCGCCCGCGGCGACCAGCATCTGCACCCGCGCGCGGTTCTGCGCGGCGCGCGCCTGGGTGTCCTGCACGCTGGCCGCGTCGCGCTGTTCGGCGATCGCCTTGCCGTACAGCAGGAAGTTGGCCCGGTCGCTCGGCGAACCGGCGAGCACACGGTCCACTTCGGACTTCAGGTACTGACCGCCGGTGCCGCGCAACGGCTCGATGGCCGCGCGGTTCTGCCGATCGGTTTCGGCCCGGCGGGCGTTCGCCTGCGCACGGACCGCGGTGACGCCGGTGTCGAGGAACTCGCGCACCTCGCGGTCGCCCTTGGCGAGCGCGGCCGTCGCGGCGGCACGCACCTCGGCGTCCTCGTCGAGTTTCGCGATGTCGGCGACCAGCGTGCGCAGCCGGGAGTCGAACGGCGCGACGCCGTCCTGCCCGTTCCACTCCTTGTACAGCTCCGGCGGCATCGGCCTGGCAGGCGACGATGGCGGTGGATCCTCCGCCAGCACGGCCGCGCGTGCCGTCTCCGCGATCGCCGGAGTGGTCTGAACCATTCCGGCGAACACTGTGAACGCGAGCGACGTGAGCAACGCTCTTCGGACGAACTTCACCGCAAACCCCCAGAGCTCGCTAGCAAAAGGTCGTGAGTGTTGCCGACCGCGAAAAACCGCGGGTACACGAACCACAGGTTTTTTGTGGTTTCGCCGGCGGGGAAGCGGAGCGTGAGTCGACGACCATTCCC